>NZ_JBUZNP010000006.1:0-263036 GCF_055326215.1 Tessaracoccus pujii
TGAGTATTCGGTCTTCTGAGCGCCAGCGGTATTGCGGTTGAGCGCCATCCGTCGCCGTGCGGGTTCGTGGGGTTGAGCGCCACCGGTTCGTGTCGGTGAGCGCCGGGTGCGGGGTTCGTAGGCTCCTCCTGCCGTGTGGCCTATCACGCGGCAGAAGGAGTGATTGGGATGGTACGCAAGATCAAAGCGAAGCTGGTGCTTCGGCTCCGCGAGGAGGGGTTCTCGGGCAGGCAGATCGCCGCGCAGGGCATGTCACGCCATAGCGTGACCGCGGTCATCGAGGCCGCCGAGCGGGAGGACGTCGGCTGGGACGACGTCGCCGACCTGGACGAGGCGCAGGTGTATGCCCGTCTGTTCCCGGGCCGCGGGGAGCATGAGAGCGTCCATGCGCAGCCGGACTGGCCGTCGGTGCATCGCGAGCTCGCCCGGGTCGGGGTGACGTTGAAGCTGCTCCATGGCGAGTACGTCGACCGATGCCGCGTCGAGGGGTCGACGGCGATGGGCTATGACCGGTTCTGCAAGAACTATCAGCAGCATGTCCTGGTCAGCGGGGCCGCGTCGCGGATCGGTCACAAGGCCGGGCAGAGCATCGAGGTCGACTGGTCCGGGCCGACGATGCAGCTGACCGATCCGGTGACCGGGCAGCAGCAGCGCGTCTACTTGTTCGTGGCCACGTTGCCGTTCTCCCGCTACGCGTTCGTCGAGCCGGCCCTGGATATGCGGCAGGACACGTGGCTGCGGGCGCATGTGGCGATGTTCGACTGGTTCGGCGGCTCCGTCCCGCGGATCGTTCCAGACAACCTGAAGACCGGCGTGATCAAACACCCCGCCGAGGGTGAGGTGGTCCTCAACGACGCCTACCGGGAGTTGGCTGCGCACTACTCGGCTGCGGTGCTACCCGGCAGGGTCCGGAAACCCAAGGACAAGGCCAGCGTCGAAAACACCGTCGCGCATGTCGCGACGTGGGTGATCGCCGGGCTCCGGGACCGCCGCTTCGCCACGCTGCCCGAGCTGCGCGCCGCGATCTACCAGCGGGTGGAGGCCTACAACCGTGAACCCTTCCAGAAACGCCAAGGCTCCCGGCTGAGTGTGTTCGAAGCGGAGGAGAAGCCGCTGCTGCGGCCGCTGCCCGCGGTCGCGTTCGAGATCAGCCGCTGGGTCTACGGGCGACGAGTCCAGAAGAATGGGCATGTCGTGTGGGAGAAGAACTTCTACTCCGTGCCGTATTCGCATATTGGTCGCAGTGTCGATCTGCGGGTCACCGACACGATGCTCGAGGTGTTCACCGGTCACACGCGGCTGACCAGCCACCTGCTCGCACCACCAGGCGTGTTCAACCAGTACCGCACCCACGACGCCGATCTGCCCGAGGGGCCGCGCTACCGGCAATGGGACGCGGCCAGGGTCCGCCAGTGGGCGGGCCGGGTCGGGGAGAACACGCTGACCGTGGTCAACCGGATCTTCGAGTCCGTCCCGGTCGATGAGCAGGGCCTCGATGCCGCGCTGGCGGTCCTGCGGCTCACTCGCCGCTACTCGACTGAACGCCTCGAAGCAGCCTGCCAGATCGCCTTGGCGTCCAGGGTCCGCTCGCCCCGCTACGCCCATCTGAGGCCGATCCTGGAAACCAACCAGGACCACACCCGCAGCCGAGGGCCGGGGATCGAACCGGAGAACGGCGGCGGTGGGCCGGTCGGGTACGTGCGTGGGGCCGACTACTACGGAGGCGCACGATGACCCGGATCGATACCGAGACCAAACGCAAGCTCCGCGAGATCGGCGCCACCTGCCTGGTCGACGCCCTGGAAACCCAGGACGACACCCTCACCCTCGGGATGGTGTTCGAAGAACGCATCAAGCTGGCCGTCGACGACGCCCACGCCACGTTCACCCACGGCAAGGTCGAAGGCCTGATCCGCCGGGCGGGGCTGCGTTACCCGAACGCGGACTTCCGCCGCCTCGACCTGGTCGAACAGCGTGGCCTCGACCGCGGGGTGATTGCCCAACTGGGCACCTGCACCTTCATCACCAGACAGCAGAACGTCGTGTTCCAAGGCTTCACCGGATCCGGGAAGTCCTACCTCGGCTCCGCGCTGGCGAAACAGGCCTGCCAGCACCGGTATCGGGCGCACTACATACGCATGCCCGACCTCGAAGAGGCCTGGGCTGCGGCCAGGGACCGGCCCGCCGGGAAGGAGAAGTTCCTCCGCAAATACGCCGCGTTCACGCTGCTCGTGATCGACGAATGGCTCCTCGACCCGCCCGACGACAGCACCCGCAGCATGCTCCTGGAACTGCTTGAACGCCGCTACGACGCAGTCTCCACCGTGTTCTGCACCCAGTACGCGAAGAAAGACTGGCACCAGCGCCTCGGCTCCGGAGTCCACGCCGATGCGATCATGGACCGCATCGTCCACAACACCATCTGGATCGAAACCGGCGGCACCAACATGCGCGAACACACCGCCACCGCATAACCCAGAGCCGGTGAGCGCCACCACGACCCCCGGTGGCGCTCACCGGCACTACCCCCGGCGCTCGACCCCAATATCCAGTGGCGCTCAAGCGCGATAACCAACGGCGCTCACACGGTCAAATACTCACCTGAACTGGCAGGAGGCAAAGTTCACCGAGCAGGAGATCCTCGAACGGATCGAATTCCGCCACTACGTCGAAGTGCAGTTCGACCGAGGGGATTTCGGTTGGGTCGCCGAGGAGGGCAGCGTTCCTGTGGGGGTGGCATGGGCCGTATTCCTCCCCCGCGACGATGCGGGCTACGGGTTCGTCGACGAGCGGACTCCGGAAGTCAGTTTGTGGGTGAGCGCAGGTCATCGTCGCATGGGGATCGGCAGAAGCCTGCTACAACGCCTTCGAGCAACAGCCTCGTCTCGGCACATCGCCACGCTCAGCCTGTCGGTCGAACCCGATAACTACGCCCGAAAGTTGTACCTCTCGGAGGGCTACATCCCGGTGGCAGGGCGCGAAGACGATGGCGTCATGGTCTGCCCCACGCTTCCTGCAACCCGAGCCTGAGACGCATTCAATCCGGCAGGATGGACCGCGCTCGCCGCGGCATGTGCGGATGTTCGGCAGTCCCACGGCCGACCGGTTCGGAGCCCAGCGAGCGTGCCGTCGTGTCAGTCGGATGCCCGCAGCAGCGCCTACACCTTCGGAAGTCCGTGTGACCAATCGGCATCGAGGAGTTGGCTGATCAGACCTACGTACTGCGCCCGATCGAAAGCCAGATCCCGATCCCCAGGCCAGTCCTGCCCCGGATCATAAGGCGCGTACGGCTTGTAGCTGACCTGCCATCCGATGTCGCGCCAAAGGACACTCTCTGAAGTCACGTCGATCCAGGTGCTGAGCGCTCCGCAATCGAGGTCCCCGCAATAGCAGTAGAGCAGGCCCACCCGACCGTCCTCGAATGCCGTACCTGCAGGAGCACAAGGCGTGCCACGCAGGTGCAGGAACCGATCGAGCCTCGTCCGGTGGAATCGGGGCTCGAACATCGGAGGCGCGATGGCGTCTCCCCGAAGTCGGAGCAGGTTCTCGGTCCGCATGTGCTCGTCCTCGGCATCCCGGGCCTGAAGCATCGTGACAACCCTGTCATCGGCACTGGGCGAGTACAGGCGACGCAACGGCACCCCGTCCACCGTCCACTCCAACCACGGGTACGTCGGCTCCAGCAGACCGGACTCAACTCCACGAGAGTCAAGCTGCGCCACCCGCACGCCCAAGGTGCTCATGGCCAAACGATATGCCTAGGCGCACAACAGCACAGTCTGCGACCCGCCTGTCTGGACGCCTCGAGTCGGCCTCTGAGGCCGAGACGGGACAAGACCTCGTGCTGAAGTCCGGCTACCGGCGTTCGTAGATGTAGCGGCGGTGGCCCACGGCAACCACAAGGACGAGCAGCACACTGTCGTGGACCTCGTAGACGATCCGGTAGTCACCGGTCCGGACACGCCATTCGCCGTCACCGCCAACCAGCTTCTTCGCACCGCTCGGGCGCGGTTCGCTGGCAAGGAGTTCGATCGCCGCCTGGACCCGCCGCTGGGCGGCGCGGTCCAGCTTGCGTAGCTGTCGAACCGCAGCGGGCGCGACCTCGATCCGATAGCTCATGCCAGGCCGAGGTCGGCCTTGACCTGCTCCCAGGGGATCGCCGACCCACCATCGCCGATCTCGACACGTGCCGCGCGGACAGCCTCGAGATCGGCCAGGTCTTCCGCGGCCGCAATCAGCCGATCCAGATCATCGGCATCGATGACCGCGGCCACCCGCTGCCCCCGACGAGTCAGGTACACCGGGTCGTGACCGACGCGTGCCGCGTCCACGACATCGGCGAGGCGTGCGCGGGCGTCGCTCACAGTCATCTCAGTCATGCCACCCATGGTAGCCGCTGGAACAGCCGAAACGTACAATTCAGCATCTCCATTTGTCACGAGACGAACGCGCGACTCTCGGCATGAGCGTGAAACTGGCCCTGGCGCATTCGGGCAGCACCCCGGAACGAAAGCCGGTCATTCGCCTTGAGTCGACTGTGGCGGATCCGAGAGGGCCACCACGATCGCATCGCGGACATCGCGCGTTCGTCGCGGCTCCCGGTTCCCGACCACGCCGACCGTCACGCCCCGCACCTCCGCCGTAGCCGGGGTCCACGCCGAACCGCCGCGGGCGTCGTCGGCCCGCACGCAGAACGTGTGCCTGAGCTCCGCGCCCTCCGCGACCTTCGCATTCACCTCCGGCGAATCCGTGGCCGCCATGACGTACCAGGTGCCGTCGAGGTCGGCGTCGGCGAACTCCCGTGCCAGCCACGTCACGCGTCCCGCCGCGACCAACGCCTCCAGCGCCCCCGTGATCTCCGGCGAGACCACCCTGACCCGGGCGCCCGACTCCACCAGCCGCGACACCCGCCGGCTGGCCACCTTGCCGCCCCCGACGACGAGCACGTCACGCCCACCGAGCATCAGACCCGCCAGGTAGGCCGGCGACCCGCCCTCCGACACCGGCAGCGTCTCCCGGTACCGCTCCGCGACCACGTCGGCCAGTGCCGCGCAGGCCCCGATCACCTCGGCCACCCGCACCTCCGCGTCCGGGTGCGCGCCCTGCCACTCGGCGGCCTGCTCGCGCGTCCAACCCTTGAGCCGCCCCGCGAACAGCCAGTGCCCCATCACGACGATCCGCCGCGCCCCGTGCGCGTACGCCCGGTCCAGCACCTCCGGCAGCGAGGGCCTCGTCACCTGGATGAACGCCGCCTCGACGTCGGCCCACCCGCCCCGCTCGAAGAGCAGCCGCGCCACCCGGAGGTGGTCCGCGTTCGCCTCGGGCACCAGCGCGCCGCGGCCAACGAACACCACCGTCGTCTCCCCCGGTGCCCACTCCCCCGCCGCCTCCACCAGCCGCGTCTCGACGGCCTCGATCAGCCGCGGCTCCGGGCCGAGGTGGCGCGCGTACTCCACGCGGCTGCCCGGCACCCGCGCCGTCGCCTCCGCGATGAACTGCGGGATGTCGGAGCGGACGTGGCCGCCGGTGCCGAGCATGAGTGGCACGACGACGGCGCGGCGCCCGCCGTCGGCCAAGGCGTCGACCAGGGCGTCGGGGATGGTGGGCTCGGCGAGCTCGACGTAGCCGACCGTGACCGGGACGCCGGGCAGCCGCTCCGCGACCAGGCCGGCCAGCTCCTCGCACTGCGCCACGCCCTCCCCCAAGCGGGTGCCGTGGGCCGCGATGATCAGCGGCACGCTCATGCGTCCACCTCCTCCGCCGCGTCCGGCATCCACTGGTAGTCCCGCGGGGTGACGATCAGCCGCCTCCCGCCGCCCGAGGTGACGAACCTCGTCGTCGACGATCCCACCACCACCAGCGAGTTCATGTCCACCCACTCGGGCTGGAACTCGGCCAGCGTGCTCATGATCACCTTCTGCCGCGGCCGGCACGCCTGCTGCACCACCGCGACGGGGGTCTCCGGCGAGCGGTGCGCGCCGAGGATCTCCAGCGCGCGCGGCAGGTGGGCCGTGCGGGTGCGGGAACGGGGGTTGTAGAGCGCGACGACGAAATCGCCGACGGCCGCGCCCTGCAGCCGTCGCTCGATGTTGGGCCACGGGGTGTGGAGGTCGGACAGCGAGATGGTGGCGTGGTCGTGGCCGAGGGGGGCGCCGAGGATCGCGGAGACGGCGAGGCTGGCGGTCACGCCGGGCACGATGTCGACGTCGATCCCGTCGGTGCCCTGCTCGAGGACGGGGCTGGCCATGGCGTAGACGGCGGGGTCGCCGCCGCAGACCAGGGCCACGTTCTCGCCGGCACGCGCGGCCTCGATCGCGGCGGACGTACGCGCCTCCTCCGTGCCCATCTTGGAGGCCATGACGCGGACGCCGGGGCGGATGAGGTCGCGGATCTGCTTGACGTACGGTCCATAGCCCACCACGAAGGTGGCCTGCTGCAGGCGCTCCTTGGCGCGCGGAGTGAGGAGGTCGCGGACGCCGGGGCCGAGGCCCACGACGCTCAGCCTCCCGCGGGCCGGAATGCGGCCGACGGCGCACGTCGCGTCGGTGCTGCGCTGCTTCTCGACGATCAGCTCGGCGCCGTGCGCGAGGACGGACGCCTCGGCCACCGACGGCGTGCCGACGTGCCCCTCGACGATCGCGCTGGGCGTCGGCACCGGCTGAGCGGCCAACTCCTCGGCCGGGTAGTCGATCAGCTTCACGCCGAGGTGTTTGACGAGCTGGAGCAGCCCGATCTCGCCGGCCTTGAGGTCGACGGTGGTGATCGCCGCGACGGATTCCAGGGCGAGGCCGTGGTCGGCGAGGGTGCGTTCGAGGAGGTCGCGGAGGTGGGCCACGTCGGTGCCGCGGTTGCAGCCCATCCCGACGACGAGGCTCTTCGGGTGGAGAACCACGGTCGAGGCTGCCGCGGGTGCGATGGTGTCCGTCACGACGATCCGCGCGACAGCGTCCTCAGCGTCCGCCGACACGTTGGAGGGCAGCGGCGGCAGGGGCCACGGCTGAGATTTCTCCAGCCGCACGGGGCGACCGTCGAGGATCGCGCGGGTCACACCCGCGACATCGCCGCTGTACGCCCAGCCGAGCGTGTCGAGGGCAGGGATGTTGAGCGCATCGGTGGCGGTGGTGAGCACCGGCGTGCCCCCCGTCGCCTCGGCGATGCGCCTGGCCAGCTCGTTGGCGCCGCCCGCGTGTCCGCCCACGAGCGGGACCGCGAACCTGCCCGCCTCGTCGACCACCACCACGCCCGGGTCTTGACTCTTGTCCGCGAGCAACGGGGCCAGGATCCGGGCGGTGGCGCCGAGCGCGAGGTGGGAGACGATGAGGTCGCACTCGCGCCAAGCCCGCACCAGCCCCTCTGCGGCGGGCCCGTCGTATCGGCGAGTCGGTGCGCCGAGGGCGGCGTCGATCGCATCGGCGTGCCGGCGAGCAGCCGCTGAGTTGGTGAGCTGCCCGACCACCGGCCCGTCACCGTCGCGCTCCGCGGGGGCGGAGTCGTCGAGGATGAGCACCACGTTCGGCTCCACCACCTCCGCGATGGCGGCCTCATCGGCGGTCAGCTCGCGCACCCGCTGATCCGGTTCCCCGAGGCGCTCCGCGACCACGTAGCGTCGCGGCCACCCGGCAAGTGCCGCGGCCAACTCGCGGACCCCGGCGCCGGGCCCGGTCAACACCGCGACCTTCGGATGCCGCCGGGCCGCCGCCACGGCGTCGTCGACGGGGCGGCCGTGGGCGGAGACCACGACGGCGTCGTCCCAGGGCAGCGCGACGGCGGCGAACGCGGCCGCCACCGAGCTGACAGCCGGTGTCACCGTCAGGGCAAGCCCTTCCTCGCGAAGGCGGCGGACGATGCCGTGGAAGCCCGGGTCGCCGCTGGCCAGCACCAGCGCGTCGTCGCCGTCGGGCAGTGCCTTCAGCCGTTCGACGGCGGGGCTGAGCGCGCCGAGGACGACCCGCCGCTCGTCGGGCACGCCGAGGGCGTCGAGGTGGCGCCGCCCGCCGACGACCAGCGCGACCCGTCCGGCGAGACTGCGGGTGGCCGGCGAGATCTCGCCGAGGTAGCCGTGGACGTGGATCATCGGTCCTCCTCCAGGACGCCGCGGGTTCCGTGAGCGCGCAGGTCGGCCTGCGCCCCGGGTTCGGCCGCGCGGTACTCGTGCCGGAAGCCGGGGTGGTAGAGGTGGCTGCGGGTGGCGAGCGGGCCCTCCGCGAGTGCCGGTCCGACGAGCACGACGGTGTGCTTCCACAGCTTGTGCTCGCGCATGGTCTCGGAGAGGTCCTTCAGCTCGCAGCGCAGCATCAGCTCGTCAGGCCAGGAGACCTGGTAGCCGACGATGCACGGCGTCCCGGGCGGGTAGCCGCCGGCGAGCAGCTCCTCCTGGAGCGCCTTGTTACGGGCGGCCGACAGGTAGAGGGCCATGGTGGTGCCGTGGGCGGCGAACCCGCGGACGGTCTCGCGCGGCGGCATCGGGGTGCGGCCGCCCTCGAGGCGGGTGAGGACGAGGCTCTGCGACACCTCCGGCACCGTGAGCTCCACCTCCATCCGTGCGGCGGCGGCCGAGTAGGCGGAGACGCCCGGGATGGATTCGAACTCGAGGCCGAGGCTCCGGATGAGGTCGCGCTGCTCGGCGGTGGCGCCGTAGATGGCCGGATCGCCGGTGTGGACTCGGGCCACGAGGAGGCCCTCGTCGCGGGCCCTGCGGTAGAGGGGCTCGATGTCCTCCAGCGCCGCCGACGCCGAGTCGACGAGCTCCGCGCCCGGCTTGGCGCCCGCGACGATGCCGGGGTGGACCAGGCTGGAGGCCCAGATGATGATGTCGGCCTCCGCGATGACGCGGGCGCCGCGGACGGTGATGAGGTCGGCCGCACCGGGGCCGGCGCCGACGAAGACCACCCGGCCGGTCACAGCCGGCCCCCCGTCGTCGCGCGGGTGGGGGCCGCCAGGACGGTGGAGAAGTAGGGGGCTGATTCGCCGTCGGCCAGGTCCGAGAGGCGGACGAGGCGCTGGTTCGGCAGCGATACGTCCACGCCCATGATGGCGTCGCGTTGCTCGCCGCGCAGCAGCTCCGCGACCTCCGGCAGCCGGCGTCCGCCCTTGTAGGCGACTGTGGAGTCAGCCACGGCGAGCACCTCGCGGAGGCGGTCCAGCCCGGCCGTGACCGGCACGAGCGCGAGCACCTCCTGGCCCTCGACCAGCGGCGTGCGGCTGGCTGCGGCCAGCGCCTGCATCGCGGTGATGCCGGGGATGACCTCCACCTCCACGTCGGGCAGCTGCTCGACGACGTGCGCGGCGAGGTAGGAGAACGTGGAGTACACGCTCGGGTCACCGACGGTGGCGAACGCGACGGTCGCGGCGCCGTCGGCAAAGGCGTCGACGGCGGCCTGGGCGGAGGTCAGCCACGCCTGCTTCCGTCGAGGGGAGATTCCCGACTTGTCGGCCATGGAGAAGGGGACGCGCACGATCCGTGTCGCGGCGTCGGGGCAGGCCGTCGCGACGATCCGCTCCGCCCGTCCGGGCCCGTTGCCGGACTCCTCTGTCGCGGGGACGAGGATCGCGTCGGCGGCCTCGAGTGCGCGCACGGCCTTGACCGTGATCAGCTCAGGGTCGCCGGGGCCGACGCCGACGCCGATCAGTCGTCGCGCAGGAATAGGGGGAATGGTGGGTACGGACATCTGCCGTGGCCTCCTTGGGATCGCTCGCCCGAATGGTTGGCCGCGCAGGCTCGAGTTCCTGACTCCCCCGTCGGGGTCACAGTGGCGGCACCGCCCCGGATTCCCACCGGGTTCCTCGACGTCGCCTGCACGCGGAGTCAGTCTGTCAGAGGCCCCCCGGGGGTCCTGTTCTGGGGTCGGCTACGCCCGTGGTCCGCCCTGGTCAGCCGCCTATCGGGGCTATACGCGGTTTCTGTTCCTCGAGCTGGGTCCTCAAGCACATAGATCGGTCGAGATCGCACCTGGAGGAACAACAGCCGCACGACTAGTTCACGAGCTCGGAAGAACGTCAGCGTGCCAGGCGGAACAGGCCCTCAAGGTCGGCGTGCGCCTCAAGCCCGTCGGCGACCGTCTCGATCATCGACTCCCGCCGCGCCGCGAAGCCGGGCGCCTCCGTCGGCGTCCACCCAATCCCGGCCGCAGCCGCGACCTCCGCGAGCCACGCCCGACGGAACCCGTCGGATTCCAGGGACCCGTGCCACATCGTCCCCCACACGGCACCGGACCGGACGCCCTCGAGGAACTCCTCGTGCCCGTCGTCGGCCCGCACCCGCCCGTGGTGGATGACGTAGCCCTCGACGTCGTGGCCCCGCCACCGGCCAGCCGGTCGGCCCAGCACCTTCTCAGGATGGAACACCGTGTCCGCGGGCAGCAGCCCAAGCCCGGGCACCGCACCCGGATGGCCTGCCTCGACCGGGTCCGTGATGGTGCGCGTCAGCATCTGGAAGCCGCCACAGATGCCCAGCACCGGCTGCCCCGCCTCGGCCCGCGCCTCGATCGCCGCCGCGTTCCCCGTCTCCCGCAGCCACGCCAGATCCGTCAGCGTGGACCGCGACCCCGGCAGCACCGCCAGGTCCGCCGCGGCCACCACCCCGGGATCTGTCGTCACCACGACGTCGACCCCCGGCTCCTGCGCCAGCGCATCGACGTCGGTGGCGTTGGAGATGCGCGGCAGCCGGACGACGGCGACCCGCAGCGTCGCGCTCCCCGCTGGCGTGGCGGGCCGGGCGTCGCCGCGCCACCGTCCCACCTCGAGCGCGTCCTCGCCGTCGAGCCACACGCCCGCCAGCCAGGGCAGTACCCCGAACGAGGGCAGCCCGCAGCGGCGGGTGAGCTCGGTGAGCCCGGGGTCGAGGATGGCCTGGTCGCCGCGGAACTTGTTGATCAGATACCCCGCCAGGAGCGCGCGGTCCTCGTCATCGAGGAGGCCCCAGGTGCCGTAGATGGAGGCCAGCACCCCGCCGCGATCGATATCGCTCACGAGCACCACCGGCAGGTCAAATGCCCGGGCCAGGCCCATGTTGGTGTAGTCACCCTCGCGGAGGTTGATCTCCGCCGGGGAGCCGGCGCCCTCGCAGATCACCAGCTCGTGCGCCGCGGCCAGCTCCCGGTACGCCTCGTGCGCGGCCTCGGCCAGCAGGCGCCGGCCCGTTGCGTACTCCCCCGCTTCCAGGGCGCCCGCGGGCTCGCCGCGGAGGACGACGAAGGAGCGCCGGTCGCTGCCGGGCTTGAGCAGTACCGGGTTCATCGCCGACGTGGGCGTCTTGCCCGCCGCGATCGCCTGCAGGTACTGCGCCCGGCCGATCTCCGCGCCGTCGGCGCACACCATCGAGTTGTTGCTCATGTTCTGCGCCTTGAACGGCACCACGTCGATCCCGCGACGGCGCGCCGCCCGGCAAAGGCCGGTCACCACCAGCGACTTGCCAGCGTCCGACGACGTCCCCGCGATGAGGATCCCGGTCATCTCTGTCTCCTTGCTGCTGCCAGGGCGGCCAGTCCCGTCGCCATCGCCGTCACCACGCCCACCAGCCGCGCGGCCCTCCGCACCTCGGCCGCGCGGGGGCGCGGGCCGTCGCCGAGGAGGCCCCGCTCCTCGACGCGGGAGAAGTAGACGTTGCGGCCGCCGAGCTGCACGCCGAGGGCGCCGGCCCAGGCCGCCTCGCACCAGCCGCCGTTGGGCGAGGGGTGGTTCCGCGCGTCACGGCGCAGCACCCGCCACGCCTCCGCCGTCGACCCTCCGACGACGGGCGCGGCCACGCAGGCGAGCACGCCGGTGATGCGGGCCGGCAGGTAGTCCAGTGCGTCGTCGAGCCGGGCGGAGGCAGTGCCGAAGCGGGCGTAGCGGTCATTGCGGTGCCCGACCATGGCGTCGAGCGTGTTGACCGCGCGGTGGGCGAGGAGGCCGGGGATGCCGGCGACCGCACCCCAGAACAGCGACGCGACCACGGCGTCGGCCGTGTTCTCCGCCATGGATTCGACGGTGGCGCGGGCGAGTTCGGGCTCGTCGAGGCCGGCCGGGTCGCGGCCGCAGAGGTTGCCGAGCCGGGCGCGGGCGCCGTCGAGGTCGCCGTCGTCGAGGCGGTCGGCCATCAGCCGACCCTCGCGGGCGAGGCTGCGGGCGCCGAGGACGGCCCAGGTGGCGAGCGCGGTCGCGGCGACGTGGGCGACAGGGTGTCGGCGCGTGGCGCGCTCGGCGACGACCCCTGCCGCGACGACCGGCGCCACCGTCGCCGCAGTGAACGCGGCGCCGCGGGCGTGGTCGTCGGCGTACAGGGACTGTTCGACGCGGCCCGCGAAGGTTCCGAACCACGCGACGGGGTGGTGCCGGGCCGGATCGCCGAGCACGGCGTCGGCGGCCACCCCGAGGACGATGCCGAGCGCGCGCGTGATCACGGCGCCGACGCTAGCAGTAGCCAGAGGCGGCCCGGGCGGGCGCCTCGGCAAGGCCCCCGGAGACCGCTACTCCAGGAACTCCAGGAAGGCGTCCATCGCGCGCGGGCCGTAGACCGTCGCGGGGCCACCGCGCATGAGGATGGCCACCCCGAGCGCCTCGGCCACCTCGTCGGCGGTCGCGCCCGCGCGCGCCGCTCCGCGGGCGTGGCTGGCGATGCACCCGTCGCACTTCTCCGCGACCCCGATCGCAAGAGCGATGAGTTCCTTGGTCTTCGTGTCGAGCGCACCGGGGCCGAGCACCGCCTTGTGCATGGCCGAGTAGCCGGCGTAGACCTCGGGGATCCTCGAGCGAAGCTCCTTCGCCGGCGCCTGGAGGTCCTGCAGCACCTTCGTGCCGTATTCGTGGGTGGTCATGTCTCTCCTGACTGCCGTAGTGCATGGATGAGCCTTGACCAATTATCTGCCTGCGGGGGCACCTACGCCCACGGCCGGCGAGAATTCTGCCGCGGCTTCGGCGGTCAGCAAGACTGGGCCCATGACAACGCTTGCTCCCCAGATTCCCCTGACCGGCGGCACTGCGATCCCGGCGATCGGCGTCGGCACCTGGCCGCTCAACGACGACGAGGTCCGGGCCATGTGCCTGACCGCGTTCGAGCTCGGTTACCGCCTCGTCGACACCGCCGAGAACTACCGCAACGAGGCCGGCGTCGGCCAGGCGGTGCGGGAGTCGCACCTCCCACGCGAGGACCTGTTCGTCACCAGCAAGATCAACAAGAAGTGGCACGCCGACGCCGTCGCGGGCGTCCAGGGCAACCTCGAGCGGCTGCAACTCGACTACGCCGACCTGGTCCTCATCCACTGGCCCAATCCGGACCAGGACCTCTACGTCCGCGCGTGGGAGGGCCTTATCCAGGCCCGGGAGCAGGGCCTCACGAGGGCGATCGGGACGTCGAACTTCAAGCCCGAGCATCTGCAGCGGCTTATCGACGCGACGGGTGTCGCGCCGGAGGTCAACCAGATCCAGTGCAATCCGTTCACCGACCGCCTCGCCGAGCGGGCGTTCCACGAGACGCATGGGATCGTCACGGAGTCGTGGGCACCGCTGGCCGCCGGCACCGGGTTGATCGGGCATCCCAGCGTCTGGGAGGTCGCGGACGCGCACGGCGTCTCGTCCGCCCAGGCCGTCCTCGCCTGGCACATCCAGCAGGGCCTGCTGCCGATCCCGAAGTCGTCGAACCGGGAGAGGCTGGCCGAGAACTTCGCCGCTCTGAATCTCCGCCTGACCGACGACGAGGTCCGGACCCTGACCGCGCTCAAGAGCTCTGAGTACCACCTGATGGACTCGGACCACTTCGGCCACTGAACCCCCACCCGCGGGCGGAGGAGCGAGGAGCGCAGCGACGCGCCTCGACGAAAAAGTCCCTTGTCAGCCGATGTTTCTTAGGCTTCGAGGCCGCTTCGCAGCACCTCCTTCAGCGGTGGGCGACACTGGTGGGGGGGCGCCACGCGGCGCCTCAGCCAGCGGTAGGGTCGCGCAGATCCGAGGGTTCACGCAGAGCGGTGGGTGAGGGGGACCGGTCGCGGTGGGTCGGGCGTTGGGCAAGGCACGCCGCGTTTGGGCGTGCCGAGGGAGCCCATGGGCGAGGCCGGTCCCCCTCAGCCGCCGCGGGACCGGACCCAGGTCCCTGGGAAGTCACCCTCAGTTTCGACGCACGCTGCGCCGCTGCGCGGCTTGGCGTGGCTCAACCAGCGGGGGTGGCTTGGCCCGGCTCAACCCGCGGGTGGGCGAGACTCAACCCAGGTTCAGCGAGACCGCGTCAGATGCGCGACAACAGGTCCTGGACCGCCGCCCTCGCCTCCATCGCGTTCTGCCCGCTGATCTCGCGGAACGCCTCAATGATCTCCTCGGTGAGGTCGAAGTCGCGGCGGATCAGCCAGCTCTGCTGCAGCCCGTCCCACACGGCGACGAACTGGCGGGCCATCCGCACCGGGTCGCGGTCCGGATGCGCCAGACCGGCCTCCTGCCGGGCCTTCATGAGGTCCACCATCTCCGCCATGACCCGCTCGTAGTGCCGCTGGAAGAACGCGTGGGCCGGATGAGCCGGATCCTGCGCGGCCGACGCCAGCGCCACCTGCAGCCGGAGCCGCTTGTCCTCGCCCGGCGAGCGGTGGGCAAGCTCGTCGATGAGGTCGCGGAACTCGTCGGGCGGTGCCAGGGGACGCTCGGCCTCAGGCCCGGACGCCCCAGGCACCATGTACCCCTCGAAGTACTCGATGGCCGCCACCAGCAGGTGGTCGCGGGTAGGGAAGTGGTAGAGCATCGTCCGCTCGAGCATCCCCGCCTTCGCCGCGACCGCGGCAGTTGTCAGCTGCGGATGCCCCACCTCCATCACCACGTCGTAGGCGGCCTTGGCGATGGCCGCCCGCTTCTCCGCGGACTTCGCGTACGGTCCACGCTTTGCCGGGGTCGTCGACATCGCCACCTCCTCAAATCTTTCCCCTCCCCAAACCTTGAACCCTCGACCCGCCCCGAGTCAACCCTTGACCGATCTTGAACTATGCTGTTCACTACGAATTGAGATCACCGTCGACGCAGACCCCGAAGGACCCCCATGACCACCAGTCCCGCCTACCGCGACCCTGCCCTCCCCGTCGAGGAGCGCGTCGAGGATCTCCTCGGCCGCCTCACCCTGGAGGAGAAGGCCGGCCAGTTGACGCAGTACTTCTACTTCGGTCAGCTCGACACCCCGAAAGTCTCCGCCGAGGATCTGGAGGCCATGGCCACCGAGCAGCGCCAATTCCTCGACTTCCCGAGGATGGTGGACAAGGAGATCGACGCCGGCCGCGTCGGCTCCCTGCTGTTCGTCCGCAGCGCAACCCTGGCCAACCACCTGCAGCGCAAGGTCATCGCCGGCAACCGGCACGGCATCCCGGTGCTCTTCGGGTTCGACGTGATCCACGGCCTGCGCACCACGTTCCCGGTGCCGATCGCGGTCGCGGCGAGCTGGGACCCTGAGGTCGCGGAGAGGGGCCAGAAGATCGCGGCCCGCGAGGCGCGCGCCGCCGGCATCCACTGGACGTTCGCGCCCATGGTGGACATCGCCCGCGACCCCCGCTGGGGCCGCATCATCGAGGGCGCCGGCGAAGACCCCTGCCTCGGCGGGGCGATGGCGGCCGCGCAGGTGCGCGGGTTCCAGGGCGACGGCGGCGCCGAGTCCGTCATCTCGGGTCCGAAGCACTTCGCCGGCTACGGCGCCGCCCGAGGCGGCCGAGACTACGAGGACTCCGACATCTCCGACGCCGAGCTGCACAACATCTACTTCCCGCCCTTCAAGGCGGCCATCGACGCCGGCGCGAGGAACATCATGAGCGCCTACATGGACCTCAACGGCGTGCCCGCAAGCGGCAACCGCTGGCTCCTCACCGATATGCTCCGCGACGAGCTCGGCTTCGACGGCTTCGTCGTCTCCGACGCCAACGCCGTGCGCTCACTGGAGACCCAGCACTTCGCCCGCGACCTCACGGACGCCGGGGCCCGCGCCGTCTACGCCGGGCTCGACATGGAGATGGCCATGGTCGACGCCGCCTACACCCGCCTGCCACAGGCCGTGGCGGACGGGCTGGTGGACGAGGCCACCGTCGACCTGGCCGTGCGCCGCGTCCTCACCGCCAAGTTCACCGCGGGGCTGTTCGAGCAGCCCTTCGTCGACGAGGACGCATCCGCCGGCATCCTCGGGGACGTCTCGCACCGAGATGCCGCGCAGGAGGCCGCCGAGCGCACCGCCGTCCTGCTCAAGAACGACGGCGCCCTGCCGCTCGAGGCTCCGGCCTCCATCGCGGTGCTCGGCGATCTCGCCGACTCCGCCCGCGACATCCTCGGCCCCTGGATCTTCGACTTCGACGCCTCCGAGTCGGTCACCATCCTCGACGGCCTCCGCCGCCGCGCCGGGGTCGCGACCCGCGTGGAGTACGCGCCGGCCACGGCCTGCGCCACCCGCGTCTACCCCTCGATGTTCGACAGCCACGAGGCCGGCACCCTGCCTCAGACCCCCGAGGGCTTCGACGAGGACGCCGAGCTGGAGCGCGCCGTCGCGCTGGCCGCGGAGTCCGAGGTGGCCGTCGTGGTGGTGGGTCAGCCGCAGAACATGATCGGCGAGAAGGCCTCGGTCTCCACCCTCGACCTCCCCGGCCGCCAGTTCGAGCTCCTGCAGCGCGTCCACGCCACCGGCACGCCGATGGTCGTGCTCGTGATGTCCGGCCGCCCCCTTGACCTTCGATGGGCCGACGCGAACGCCGACGCCATCGTCGAGGTCTGGTACCCGGGCGTGCGCGGCGGAGACGCCATCGCGCGGGTACTGTTCGGCGACGTCTCCCCCGCCGGCCGCCTGCCCTTCACCTGGCCGCGGCACGTGGGCCAGGTGCCGATGGTGCATTCGCACTACCGCACCTTCCAGCCGGAGGACGCGGACAAGCGGTACTGGGACGAGGAGAGCACCCCGCTCTACCCCTTCGGGTACGGCCTCTCGTACGCGACGGTGGAGTACTCGGACCTGCGGGCGCCGTCGATCGTCGCCGTCGGGGAGACGGCCACCGTCTCGGTCACGCTCACCAACACCTCCGAGGTGGACTCCGACGAGGTGGCGCAGTTCTACATCCACCAGCGCTACGGCACCTCCACCCGGCCGGTGCGCGAGCTCAAGGGCTTCCAGCGCGTGCACCTGCCCGCGGGCGCGACGGTGGACGTCGAGTTCGCGCTCGGGCCGGACCAGCTGCGCTACTGGAGCGCCGCCACCCGCACCTGGGTCCAGGACGCGACCGTGATCGACGTCTTCGTCGGCGGCAGCTCCGCCTGCGACCTGACCACCACCCTGGAGATCACCGCCTGATCGGCCTGAACCGTCTGCAACTTTCTACCCAGAGAGCGGCATCTGTGTATATGCACAGATGCCGCTCTCTACGTAGGAAGTTGCAGCGTGTGACGGGTGGCCTACCCCCGCGACACCGTCGCGGCGTCCTTCACCTCGCCGATCAGGCGTTCGACGACGTCCTCCAGCATGGCCGCGCCTACCGTCTCCTCGCCCTCGGTGACGAGCGCGAAGTGCGTGCCGCCGGCCTGCATCGCCGCGAGCGTAGCCTCCAAAGTGGCGTCCTTGGCGATGGTGGCCAGCGGGCGGATGACCCGCTCGTCCAGCGCCGAGCCCATCTCCGCGTCCGTCAGCCCCAGGAAGTCCTTGAGGTGGACGTACCCGTCGATCTGGCCATCGGCCTCCGCGACGGGGAACCTCGAGTAGCCGGTGCGGACGAAGGCCGCCTCCACGTCCGCCGGGGTGGAGCTTCGGCGCACTGTCGCCAGCTGGTCCAGCGGCACCATGACCGCCTCGACGGCATCCGTGCCGATGCTGACCGCACCGCTGAGCAGCCGGTGCTCGCGATCCTCGAGCAGCCCCTCCTCGCGCGACTCCGCGATGAACGCCGCCACCTCGTCGGCCGTGAACGCCGAGGTGACCTCCTCCTTCGGCGCCACCTTCAGCAGGCGAAGCACCGCATTGGCGATCCAGTTGAGCAGCCAGATCAGCGGCCGCAGCACGAAGACGATGCCGAAGAGGATGGGTCCGAGGATCATCGCCGAGCGCTCCGGGCCGGAGATGGCGATGTTCTTCGGCACCATCTCGCCCAGCACCATGTGGAGGAACACGACGATGGCCAAAGCGATGATGAACGCCACGGTGTGCAGCGCGGTGCCGCTGATGCCGATCGCGGCCAGCGGGATCTCCAGCAGATGTGCGACGGCGGGCTCGCCGATGGCGCCCAGGCCCAACGAGCACATGGTGATGCCCAGCTGTGCGCCGGCCATCATGAGGGAGACCCGCTCCATGGCCCGCAACGTGATCCGCGCGGACCACGAGCCCGCAGCCGCCCGCGGCTCGATCTGGGAGCGGCGAGCCGCGATGAGCGCGAACTCCGCGCCGACGAAGAACGCATTGCCGATGAGCAGCGCGACGGCGATGAGAATGGCGGTGGAATCAAGCATCGGGCTCACCCTCCTCGACGCCGGCGAGATCTTCGATGGTCAGCACGAGCCTGTCGACGCGCCAGCCGTCGAGCCGCGTGACGTGCAGCCGGGCGACGGCTGGAGAAGGGAGCCCGTCGTCGTCGGTTCTGGACTCGTCTCGAACATGCAGCAGCACCTCGTCGCCCACCCGTGCAAAGCGGCCGAGCTGCTCGGTGATCAGGCCGCCGAGGGTGTCGGATTCGCGTCCCTCCGGCAGTTCGATGTGCAGGGTCTCGCCGGCCTCGTCCGGCCGGAGCAGACCGGACAAGGACCAGCGCCTCTCACCGAGCTGACGGTGGGCGCGGGTGGGGCGGTCCTGCTCGTCGTCGATCTCGCCGACGATCTCCTCCACCACGTCCTCCAACGTCACGATGCCGTCGGTGCCGCCGTACTCGTCGACGACCACCGCCATCTGCACGCCTAGGCGCAGGACGTCGAGCACCGAACCGAGCGGCATCGTCGACGGCACTGCGCGGATGGGCCGGATGAGGTCCTCGACGGACCTGCTCGCGCGCTCTGCCGCCGGGATGGCGAGGGCGTCCTTGAAGTGGACAACGCCGCGCACCTCGTCGACGCTCTCACCGATGACCGGGAACCGGGCGTGACCCGTGGCGCGGACCGCGTCCAGGACATCGACCGCGGTCTCGTCGAGCTCGAGGAACCGGACGCGGGGTCGCGGCGTCATGGC
The DNA here is from genome assembly GCF_055326215.1 of Tessaracoccus pujii. Classification (NCBI taxonomy): domain Bacteria; kingdom Bacillati; phylum Actinomycetota; class Actinomycetes; order Propionibacteriales; family Propionibacteriaceae; genus Tessaracoccus; species Tessaracoccus pujii. The sequence goes on from NZ_JBUZNP010000006.1 coordinate 19,121, forward strand.
GTCGGACGCGGTGCGCTCGTCGAGCGCCACGGAGTGCTCGAGCCGGCGGGCGAGGTCCTCGCCCAACATGCCCTGCTGCGCGGAGCGCGCCGCCAGCGACCCCAACTCCTGCGCGGACCTCGCGGAGGCGAGCTCCTCCTGAGGCTCCATGCCCATCGCGCGCACGATGCCGTTGGCGGCGCCGTTGAGGAACCAGAGCAGCGGCCCGCTCACCCAGGTGAAGCCCCGCTGGAACCCGACCACCGCACGCCCCACCTTGAGCGGCTCGGCAATAGCCCAGTTCTTGGGCACCAGCTCGCCGAACACCATCTGCACCATGGTGGCGATCAGGAAGGCTGCGGTGAAGGCCACCACGGAGGCGGTCTCCGCGGGCAGGCCCGCAGCACGGACCGGGACCTCGAGCAGCGCCGCGATCGAAGGCTCCGCGATGAAGCCGACCACCAGGGAGGTGATGGTGATGCCCAGCTGAGCGCCGGAGAGTTGCGTCGACATGGTGCGAAGCGCCTCGCGCAGCGACGTCGCCTTCGGGTCCGTCTCGGCGAGCCGCGCGACGGTGGGGCGGTCAACCGTCACCAGTGCGAACTCCGCGGCCACGAACATGGCGTTCGCGGCGATCAGCACAACCACGGCAAGGAGTAGTAGCCACTCGGCGATCATCGTCCCCTCACCCCCGTCGGGGGGTTCGGCGACTTCTGGGCGGCCCCTGAGGGCAAAGGACTATGGCCTTCTCTCACGCGTCGATAGTACGTGACCCTCGGTGGAGGAACGCTCGCCCGAGACACGCACCGCCGTCCACGCCCCACGCGCCCACCCCAGGCCGACCAGCGCCACACCCACCAACACCGCCGCCACACCCGGCAACCCCAGCTGGGCCCCCAGTAGCCCCGCGAGCGGATAGGTGACGAGGAAGCACGCGTGCGAGAGCGAGAACTGAGCGGCGAACACCGCGGGGCAGGTCTGCTCCGTCGAGTTCCTACGCAGGAGCCGCGACGACGGCGTGAGCACTGCTGAAGTCGCGGCCCCGATCACGAACCAGAGCCCGAGCAGCAGCGGCCAGGCGAGGCCGCCGTCGACCCAGGCGAGCACCACGGCAGCCGCCCCCAGCCCCACGGGGAGGACCGACGCACCCACCAGCATCACCCGACGATCTGGCAGCCGGTCGAGGAGCCGCGGCACGGCCAACGCCACGACCATCGATCCGGCGCCGTACGCAGCCAGCATGACGGCCAGGTCACCCTGTTCCCGCCCGAGGTGCATGCGCACGATCACCACGGTGTTGACGATCACCATCGCCGTGGTGGCCGCGACGACGAGGTTGATCCCCAGCAGGCCGCGGAGTTCCCGGTTGGCCCAGAAGTGCCGGGTCCCGCTGGTGAGGCGATCCAGGAACGGCGCCGGGCCAGGCGGCCGGACGCTCGGCACCTGGGCGAACGCAACCAGGATCGCCGAGCCGATGAAGCCCACAACGGTGCCGACGAAGAGATCCTGGTACCCCACCACCGCGAGCAGGGCTGCAGCGATCATGGGGCTGACGAGGGCCTCCATGTCGTAGGCCAGCCGCGACAGCGACAGCGCCAGCGTGTACTCCCGCTCCGCGGGCAGCACCGTCGGTATGAGGGCCTGGAAGGCTGGCGTGAACGTGGCCGACGCCGACTGAAGCAGGAAGATCAGCGCGTAGATCTGCCACGCCTCGCTGACGAACGGCAGGCACAGCGCGACGCCGGCGCGGACGAGATCGGCCGTGATCAGGAGGGGCTTGCGCGGCACCCGGGCGACGACGGCGGACATCACCGGGGCGACGGCCACGTAGGCCACCATCTTGATGGTCATCGCCAGCCCCATCACCGCGCCGGCACTGCCGGGCGAGACGTCGAACGCCAGCAACCCCAGGGCCACGGTGAGCAGACCGGTGCCGAGAAGCGCGATCACCTGGGCGGAGAACAGGTTCCGGTACGTGCGGTTGCGGAGAACGCTGAGCATGTTCGGACCCCCTCAGTCGACCGGGCCGGCTGCGTCCGGTGCAGCGGCCGCCGCCGAACGGTCCCCCCGCAAGGCGGCCTCGCTGTGGTGGAGCGGCATCTGCCCAGCTGCGGCGACGGAGTGCTCGGCCTGCTTGACCGCCTCCAGGATGACGCGGAGCGCATGTTCGTCGGAGAGTTTGTAGAGCACCCGCGTGCCGTCCTGCCTGGTGGTGACCATGCGCGCCATCCGCAGGCGCGCCAGGTGCTGCGAGACCCCGGACGGATTCTTGCCCACGGCCTCGGCCATCTCGCCGACAGACAGCTCTGTGGCGGCTTCGAGCTCGAGGATGAGCCTGATCCGCGTGGGGTCCGACAGCAGCCCGAGCACCTCGGCGGCGAGGTCGACGAATTCCGAGGGGACGTCGCGAGTCTTCTTATCCGCATGCATACGCAGATTCTAATACATTCCGCCTCAGGAGTCCCGCCCCCGAAGCGGCGGGCACCACCTCCCGGGGTCGACTCGAGAGCCGGCAGACAGATCCGCCGTCGACGGAGCTACAGCAGCTGCAGCGTCGTCAGGCAGGTGGGTCCTTCGGAGTCGGAGGAGAAGCGACTCTCCGCGCGCTGGCCGTCCTTCGTCACGACGACGGTGCCTTCGACGTCCTTCGGGATCCAGAAGCCCACGAACCCGTTGGCGTACGTCGTGGCATCCTCGTCGACCAGGACCTCGCCGTCGTCGGTGGTGATGGTCACGTGCACGTCCTCGTCGGCAAGCTCCCCGCGACACGTGCCGAGGTTGTGGAAGTAGCACTCGTGCGTGGTGGTCTCGTACGGCGCCATGGAGAGGTAGAACCCGTCACCGTCCAGCGGCATCGCGGCCTCTGTGGTGCCGTCGCTGAGCAGCACCTCGTCGTAGCGGACGGATGCGGCCAGCGGCAGCGGGCGTGGCGCGTCGAGCTGGTCGAGCGCCTCCACCACCTCGCGGCCGCTCTTCCCCTCCAGGCCTTGGGCGGCGAGAAGCGGGGCCGCATCCCCAGCTGCGACGCTCGCCACCGTCGACGACGGGCGCGGAGACTCGGCGGCCTCGGGCACGGAACACGCCGAGAGGGTGACCGCGGCGAGCGGGACGACCACGAGGGCAATCGGGCGGAAGGGGCGCATGGTGTCTCCTGAGATGGTGTGTGATTTCTGTCAAGTTCGGCCGCCGCGGCTCAAGATCCGCGCCGCCACGGTCGAGGACGGGGCAAGGTTGCGTCAGGAACGGCCGCTCACACGTAGCGCATCGACGTCATCATGCCAACTTCCGCGTGGTAGATGTTGTGACAGTGCAGCATCCACTCCCCGGGGTTGTCGGTGAGTAGGTCCGCCTCGATCGTCTGCATGGGGGCCACCAGCACCGTGTCCTTCCGCAGCCCGCCGCTGGCCGGCAGCCCCCACGTGTGGCCGTGGATGTGCATGGGGTGGGCCATCATCGTCATGTTGGTCATCGTCATCCGCACCCGGCGGCCGGCGGACACCTCGAACGGCTCGTGGTCGCCGAACTTGCGCCCGTTGATGCCCCATCCGTACGGGTCCATCTGGCCGTTGAGCTCCACGTCGAAGGCGGTGTCGACGTCGCCGTCCGCCAGCCGTGCCCCCTCCGCCGCACGCAACTGTGTGCCCAGCAGGGCGTCGCCGTCCAGCTCGGGCACCGGCGTGCCGGCGGTGGGCGCGGTCCCGGCCGCGGTGCGCACGACGGCGAGCGCCAGCCCGCGCTTCCCCTCCGGCCTGGCCACCAGCGGGAATGCGCCATCACCCAGGGTGATGAGGGCGTCGTATCGCTCCCCCATCGCCAGAAAGAGCGCCCTGGTCTCGCGTGGCTCGACGGCGTAGCCGTCGGAGTGCGTCACGGTCATCGTGTGGCCGCCGAGCGCCAGCCTGAAGATGGTGTCGGAGCCGGCGTTGATGATCCGCAGCCGGATCCGCTGCCCAGGCTTGCCGTCGAACGTCACGGGCGCGTCGGGAATGCGCCCGTTGATGAGGTAATGCGGGTACTCGATGTCGCCCGCGTCGCCGAGCGGGGACCCGGCGCCGGGCATGCCTCCCATGTCGTGGCCCCCCATCCCCATCCCCCTGGACACCGAGCCGTTCTCCGCGGCCAACTCCTCGACGATGTCGTCTGGGTTGCGGCCCACACCGTCGGTCCAGTCGTCCAGGACGATCACCCACTCGTCGTCGTAGGCACCAGGCTCGGCCGGGTCGTCGATGATGAGCGGCGCATACAGCGCGCGGTCCAGCTGCACGCCGGAGTGCGGGTGGAAGAAGTAGGTGCCGGGGTCGGGCGCCACGAATTCGTACCGGAACTCCGCCCCGGGCTCGATGGGGTCCTGTGACACGCCGGGGACCCCGTCGGCCGCGTGGTGGAGCCGGATCCCATGCCAGTGCACGCTGGTGGAGGCGGGCAGTTCATTGGCGACGGTGACACGGAACAGGTCACCGGCCGTGCCTCGCAGGACCCTCGGGCCGGCGTCGTCGTACCCCCAGGTGTTGGCGGTGACGCCGCCGAGGTCGAGCGTGAGCGGTCGCGGGCGAAGCGCCGCCTCGACAGTGGCGCGCCCTGGCGCAGGCGTGAGCGCAGGAGTCGGGTAGACCGGGGGGGTGCCGCCGTGGCTGGACGGCGCGCCGGGCGGCGGTCCGGTGCACGCGGAAAGCAGCCCCGCGCCGGCGATGCCGGCTCCGCCGAGCAGGATGTGTCGTCGAGTCAGTGCGCTCATGACTCCAGCCTGCCCCGGGAAATCGCGGCAACCCAGGGCGCGACCATGAAGAAACGGTCAAGATCGGGTCACCGAGCCTTGATTAATACCCCCCGGGGGTATATAACGGGGTCATGGAGCCACACCATGATCACCACGCCTCACACGACCCGCACGCCGGCCACGCCGACCGCGGCGGGGTGGTGGTCGACGAGAAGCACATCGGTCACGCCACCCATGGGCAGGCAATGCCCCAGGGTCACGCGCACTCCGTCGTCGACGACCAGCAGGTCCACTCACAGGGCGAGCACGCCGGGCATTCGACGGCGATGTTCAAGAACCGCTTCTGGGTGTCCCTGGCTCTGACCATCCCGGTGGTGATCTTCAGCCCGATGGTGGCGCACCTGCTCGGGTACCACCTGCCCGAATTCCCAGGGTCCACGTGGATCCCACCCGTCCTCGGCACAATGATCTTCGCCTACGGCGGTGCCCCGTTCCTCAAGGGCGGATGGCGCGAGCTGAAGTCGCGGCAGCCGGGAATGATGCTGCTCATCTCGCTGGCCATCACCGTCGCGTTCGGGGCCTCCTGGGTGACGACGCTTGGCATCGGCGGCTTCGAGCTCGACTTCTGGTGGGAGCTGGCGCTGCTGGTGACCATCATGTTGCTCGGCCACTGGATGGAGATGCGGGCGCTCGGGGCTGCGTCGTCGGCGCTTGATGCATTGGCGGAACTGCTGCCCAACGAGGCGGAGCGGGTGACGGACGACGGGACGGTCGTCATTCCGATCGCAGACTTGGCGGTCGACGACGTGGTACTCGTCCGGGCGGGCGCCCGGGTGCCGGCGGACGGCACCATCGTCGACGGCGCGGCGGAGTTCGACGAGTCGATGATCACCGGTGAGTCGCAGCCGGTGGCGCGTGCTGAGGGCCAGCGCGTCGTCGCAGGCACCGTCGCCACGGACAACACGGTGCGGGTACGGGTCGACGCCACCGGCGACGACACCGCGCTGGCCGGAATCCAGCGGATGGTGGCAGACGCGCAACAGTCGTCGTCGCGTGCGCAGGCCCTGGCAGACCGGGCCGCGGCCCTGCTGTTCTGGTTCGCGCTGGGCGCGGGCATCCTCACAGCGATCGCCTGGACGCTACTGGGCCGCCCCGACGAGGCCGTGGTGCGGACCGTCACCGTCCTGGTGATCGCCTGCCCCCACGCGCTCGGGCTGGCGATTCCCCTTGTCATCGCGATCTCCACCGAACGTGCCGCCAAGAGCGGCGTGTTGATCAAGGACCGGATGGCGCTGGAGCGCATGCGCACTATCGACGTGGTGCTGTTCGACAAGACCGGCACGCTGACCGAGGGTGCCCACGCGGTGACGGGGGTCGCGGCGGCTCCCGGGACCTCGGAGGCGGAGCTGCTCTCGTTCGCCGCGGCGGCTGAGGCCGACAGCGAACACCCCGTCGCGAGGGCGATCGTCGCCGCCGCGGCCGGGCACTCCGGGGCCTCGGGCATGCGACGGCGCGGAACCGACTTCTCCGCCGCCACCGGCCGCGGGGTGCGGGCCACCGTCGACGGCGCGTTGATCCAGGTGGGCGGGCCGACCCTGCTGCGCGAGCTCCGGCTGGAGACGCCGTCGGCTCTCACGGAACAGACGGAATCGTGGTCGGGGCGGGGGGCCGGCGTGCTTCACGTGATCCGCGACGGCGAGGTCATCGGCGCGGTCGCCGTCGAGGACAAGGTGCGCGCGGAGTCGAAGGCGGCGGTCAAGGCGCTGCAGGATCGCGGCGTGCGGGTGGCGATGGTCACCGGCGACGCTCGGCAGGTGGCCGACGCCGTCGGCGCCGAGCTGGGCATCGACGAGGTCTTCGCCGAGGTGCTGCCGCAGGACAAGGACACCAAGGTGACGGAGCTGCAGGGTCGCGGGCTGACTGTGGCGATGGTGGGCGACGGCGTCAACGACGCCCCCGCCCTGGCGCGCGCCGAGGTGGGGATCGCCATCGGCGCGGGCACGGACGTCGCGATGGAGTCTGCCGGCGTGGTGCTGGCGGGCAACGACCCGAGGGCGGTGCTGTCGATGATCGACCTGTCTCGGGCCAGCTACCGCAAGATGATCCAGAACCTGGTCTGGGCTGCGGGGTACAACGTGGTCGCGGTGCCGCTGGCCGCCGGTGTGTTGGCGCCCGTCGGCGTCGTGCTGTCCCCCGCTGCGGGGGCGGTGCTGATGTCGCTGTCCACGATCATCGTGGCGCTCAACGCGCAGCTTCTGCGCCGGCTGGACCTCGACCCCGACCGCATCACCCGGGGCGCTGGTTAGCCCGCGCTCTACGGCGGTGGATCTGGCGGCGTAGTCGCGACCAGATCCACCGCCGTAGGTGTTCGTGCGTCAGGCGAGGCGGAGGGCCCGCCCCTCCCGGACCACGGGGATCGGGTCCAGGATCTCGCCCTGGAACACTCCGCCCACCTTGTCCGAGAACCCGACGATCACCCAGTCCTCAGGCGACCTCTCGATCAGCCGGGCCGCGTAGAGGCTCGGGTGGTCGAGGGTGCCGGCCGCTTCGAGGTCCCACGGTCCCAGGAGGGACTCCCCCGGCGCGAACCACATCCCACCGGTGGCCTGGCCGCGACGGCGGTCGTCCTCGAGGTCGGTCCAGCAGCAGAAGACGAGGAACGGCATGCCGTCGACGACGACCACCTGCGGCACCTCCATCTGCCCCCAGCCGGCAGGCGCCGACAAGGGGGGACGCACCTCCCACGAGTCAAGGTCCGCGCTCACCGCGTGCCCGATCACGGACCGCGTGGCAGCCTCACCCGAGGCGGCCCGGGCGGTGAGCAGCATGTGCCAGAGCCCGTCGTCGCCCCGGAGCACCCACGGGTCACGCCAGGCCTCGTCGAACCAGTCACCGGACGAGAGCTTCTCGTACCAGCGAGGGTCCGCCTCGCAGACCGGCTGGTCGAACCGTCGGCGCCACGTGATGAGGTCGTCTGATTCGGCGACCCCCACCCGTTGCACCTTCCAGTCCTCCGCCCGCGACACTCCCGTGTAGAACAGCCGCCAGGTGCCGTCGTCTGCTTGCACGACGGAGCCGGTCCAGGTGGAGCCGTCGTCCCAGGCGGGCTCGTCGGCGGTCACCAACGCGTCGGGCAGCACCTCCCACGTCACAAGATCAGAGGACCGGGCGTGACCGATCGAGGCCCGACGATGCCGCCGTTCCGGGTCGATCAACGCCCGCGACGCCCGCAGGAAGAACAGGTGGTGCTCCCCGTCGTCGCCGCGGACGGGCCAGCTGTCCCACACCCAATGGTCGGCAAGTCTCAGCACTGGATCACCCCTTCACGCCGCTGGAGGCGATCGAACTGACGAACGCCCTCTGGAACACCAGGAACACCAGCAGCACTGGCAGCGTGATCAGCGACGTGTACGCCATCACCTCGCCCCAGGCGGTGTTGAGCTGGAAGAAGTACTGCATGCCCACCATGACGGGCCGCAGCGACTCCTGTTGCACCACCATCAACGGCCACAGGTACGAGTTCCACGCCGGGAGGAAGGTGAGGATCGCGACGGTGGCGAACGCCGGGCCGGACAGCGGCACGATGATGCGCCAGTAGATCCCGAACCAGCCTGCGCCGTCGATGCGGGCCGCCTCGTCGATGGAGACGGGGATGGTGGAGAAGTACTGCGTGAACAGGAAGATGGAGAACGCATTGGCGATGAACGGGACGATCATCACCTCGTAGGTGTTGAGCCAGCCGAAGTCGTACTTGAGCAGCCCGCCTTCCCACACCAGCGTCGGCAGCTTGCTGACCCAGTAGACCATCGGCACCGCGATGGTCTCGAACGGCACGATGAGCGTGGCGATGACGACCGTCAGCACCAGCTTGCGGCCCTTCCACTCCATCCGCGACAACGCGAACCCCGCCAGCGAGTTGACCACCAGGCCGAGCCCGACGATGAGCACGGTCACGATGATCGAGTTGAGGAGGAACTGCCAGAACGGCACGCGGTCGAACACGTCGGAGTAGTTGTTGAACGAGATGTCCCCGACGGGGAGGAACGCGCGGATGTTGTCGACGTCGGCGAGGATCTGGGCATCGGGCTTCAGGCTGGAGACGAACATGAAGATCAGCGGGAACATGAAGATCACCGCGAGGATCACCATGGGGATGTAGATCAGGATCTTGCGGCGGCGCTTCTCGGCCGCCAATCCAACGGTCTTGGCCATGTCAGTCCTTGTCTCGGGTCAGGAAGCGCTGGATCATCGCGATGATCAGCACCAGGACGAAGAAGATCAGCGAGATCGCGGCGCCGTAGCCGGTCTGCTGCTCACGGTAGCCGCGGCGGACCGCGTGGAAGACGAGCGTGGTGGTGGAGTCGACGGGGCCGCCCTGCGTCATCACGTCGATCTGGACGAACAGGCCCAGCGCGGCGATGGTGATGGTGACCAGGATGAAGATCATCGTGGGCCGGAGTCCGGGCCAGGTCACGTTCTTGAACTGCTGCCAGCCGTCGGCGCCGTCCATGCGGGCAGCCTCGTACAGCTCCTCAGGGATGGTCTGGAGGCCGGAGAGCCAGATGATCATGTGAAAGCCGACCGCCTGCCAGATCGACAGCACGATGATGGCCGGCAGAGCGGTGGTCGGCTCGTTCAGCCAGGCGATGTTCTCCCACGCCCCGAAGGTGAGCATGTCGATGAACGAGTTGATGATGCCGTCGGGCTGGTACATGAACCGCCACAGGATGGACACCACGACGATCGACGTCACCACCGGGATGAAGAACACGATCCGGAAGAACGTGGTGCCGCGAAGCTTCTGGTTGACCAGCACCGCAAGCACCAGCCCCAGACCCGCCTGCACCGGAACGACCACGATGGCGAACAGGAACGTGTTGATCAGGGACCGGATGAAGGTGGGGTCGGCTGTGAAGGCGCGGACGAAGTTGTCCAGGCCCACGAAGCGGGGCGGGTTGGGCGAGATGAGGCGGGCGTTGGTGAACGACAAGCCGAACGCGAGCCCCACGGGGATGATCAGGAACATGAGCAGCAGCAGAGCTGCCGGTGCGATCATCGCGTAGGCGGCGCCGTGGCCCTGGCGCTTGGGCTTGCGCTTGACGGGCGTTTCGGCTTGAGTTTCGGCGGCCGGGACGGCGGCCGCGGGCGCGACCGACTGAGGAGTGGTCATATCAGGTCCTCCAGTTGATGGAAGGCCGGGGCCCGGAGGCCCCGGCCGGAGTGCATCAGAAGCCGTAGCCGTCGTTGTTGGCGATGTCGGCGTCGATGTCCTTGACCGCCTGATCCAGCGTGGTCTGGACGTCGGCGCCGTTCATGATGTCCATGGCGGCCGTGGTGAAGGTGGTGGAGATGACCGCGTAGGCCGGGGTCTCCGGGCGCAGCACCGCGAACTGGGTGAGCTCGGTGAACGGCCGCAGCACGCCCTCCTCGCCGAAGTACTCGCTGAGCGCGGTGCCCTCCTCAGTGGCCGGAATGACGATCTGCTTGTCGGCGAACGCCGCCACGTACTCGGGCGCGAACGAGAACTCGAGGTAGGCGCGGGCGCCGTCGAGGGCCGCACCGGAGCACTCGGAGGAGATGCCCCACTGCCACGAGCCGCCGCCGATCTTCGGGCCCTGGCCGAGATCCGGCGGGGGCAGGATCACGAGGTCGTCGCCGACGGCCTCGATAGAGCCGAGCGCGTTCCACACGCCGGTGTAGCTGAGGCCCACCTCGTCGCGGTTGAACTCCTCGTTGCCGATGGTGCCGGTATTCGAGGCGAGGCCCTGTTCGAACAGGCCCTGGAACCACTCGCCCCAGGCCACGGCCTCGGGGCCGTTGAGGGCGCCGTCTGCGGAGAGGAAGGTGGAGCGATCGATCAGGTCACCACCGAAACTCTGCAGCATCGGCGAGTACGCGTAGGGCCACCACTCGCCGGCATCCTCGGCGCCGATGTCGAGCGGGGTCTCGTAGCCGGCGGCCTTGAGCGTGGTGAGCGCGGAGTCGAACTCCTCCTGGGTCCAGGGCTGATCGACGGTGGCCACGCGGATGCCGTTGGCCTCGAGCACCGACTTGCGGGCGAAGATGGCCAGCGCGGCGTCCCAGTAGCCGGCGGAGTAGACCTCGTCCTCCCACATGCCGACGGCGGTGGGCAGCAGGGAGTCGGTGATCTCAGACGAGATCCCCAGCGGCTGGATGTAACCGGCCCAGGCCCAGTTGGGGACGATGGGGCCGTCCATGTCGAGGAGGCAGGGCAGGTCACCGGAGGTTGCGGCCGCCACGATGGCGTCGTTGTAGGCGCCCTGCGGGAATGACTCCGAGACCACCTCGTAGTCGTCCTGGGACTCGTTGAAGTCCGCCATGATCTGGTTGTAGACCTCGAGCTCGGCAGGGTTGCCGGCCGAGTGGGTCCACAGCGTGACCTGCGTGGGTCCGTCGCCCTCACCCTCGGGGGTCTGGCCCGCCTGCCCGCAGGCGGAGAGTGCGAGGGCGGAGACGATGGCCATGGCCGCGAGTGCTCGTCCTGTGCGCTTCATTGCTGGTCCTTCCAAGTGCTGACCGCCGGCGTTGGCGGTGCGGTTCCTGAGGTTCCCTAAATCGAATTAGGTGACTACACTATGCGTAGAGAACTTGCCTCCTGTCAACCCCCAGCGTTCGACCGTGACCAATCTGTGACATTCCACCCCAGTAGACGGTTTGGGCCCACGGGCAAACTAAATCGAATTAGGATCCGAGGATGAGCGTGACCACAGAAGTTCACAGCACCTACCACCTGCGCCCGGCCGCCGGCGGCTGGCTCAACGACCCCAACGGCATGACCAAGGTGGGCGACGTCTGGCACGTCTTCTACCAGCACAACCCGGCCGGCCCCTGGCACGAGGCGATTGCGTGGGGCCACGCCACCTCCCGCGACCTCGCCACCTGGCAGCACCACGCGATAGCCTTCTCCCCCACCCCGGGCGGGCCGGACGAGTTCGGCTGCTGGTCCGGCTGCTTCGTCCCCGGCGGGGACCGCCCGACGGTGGCCTACTCCGCCATCGCGGACGCGTCGCACCGCAGCACGATCTGCCTGCGCTACGGCTCCGACGACCTGCTCACCTGGGGTGACCCCGTCGTCGTTGCCGAAACCCCGGATGCCGACGGCATCGCCGTCATGCGCGACCCCTTCGTCTTCGAGGTCGACGGACGGCGCTGGGCGCTTCTCGGCGCCGGCCTGCGCGACGGCTCCCCCGCGGTGCTGCTGTTCAACCGCGACGACGAGACGGCCTGGACCTACGAGGGCCTGTTCGCCACGCCGTCGGATCCGGCGTGCGCCGCAGCCGATCCCGCCGACATCTGGGAGTGCCCCCAGCTGGTGCGGGTGGACGGCCGCTGGGTGCTGATCCTCTCGCTGCAGCATCGCGGGGTGCTCGGCCGGGTGGTGGCCGTCGTGGGCGACGTCGCTCTGGTCGACGGCCGCCCGCGGTTCGCCGGCGACCATCTGAACGTCCTCGACGACGGTCACGACTTCTACGCGCCACAGGTCACCGAGGCGGACGGGCAGCCCCTGCTGCTGGGCTGGATCCGCCAGATGGACCAGGAGCCCGCGGTGATCGACCACGCCGGGTGCATGACCCTGCCCCGGCGGCTCCACCTCCACGGAGACCTGGTCTCCAGCTCAGTGGATCCGGCGGCCGCGGAGGCCCTCGCGGGCGGGCCGCGGCGCCCCCTCGTCTCGGGCCACGCCACCATGGGGGGGTGGCAGGCACGCCTGAGCTTCGACGGCGACGGCGCCACCCTGACCCACGACGAGTTCGGGCGGGTTGCAGTCCACTCGGGCGCCGACGTGTGGGTGGACGGTCCGGTCCTGGAGGTCTATCCCCGTGACGGCGTGCCGGCCGTATGGCGCAGCGATTCGCCCTGGCGGCTGGACGCGCCGGAGGGCGTCACGGTCGCGGTGTGCGAGGTGGCGCCGTCGACTCCCTGAGAATCAGTTCGCAGGGCACGGCTCGCCGGGGGTGCTCCACCGGCTCGCCCGCTGCGGCGGCGATGGCCATGGCAACCGCCTCCGCCCCCATGCGCGCATGCGGGAGCGCGATCGTCGTCAAGGGCGGCACTGTGCATTCGGCCATCTGCTCCTGATCGTCGAAGCCGACGAGCGACAGGTCCTCCGGCACCGCGATCCCCAGGCGGGCCGCCGCGAGCATCGCGCCGACTGCAACCCGGTCGGTGATGGCGAAGAGTGCCGTCGGGCGCTCGCCGGCGGGACGGTCGAGGACCTTCATCGCCGCGTGGTAGCCGCTGTCGATCTGCCAGCCGGCCTCCACGTACGATGCGTCGACGCCCCGACGCCGAGCTGCGGCCAGGAAGGCCTCCCGACGGATGGGGCCCGAGATGTTGCCGGCGTCCTCCTTGACCAGGGGGTCCCAATGGCCGCTCAGCATGACGACGCGCTGGTGACCGAGATCCGCCAGGTGCTCGAGTGCCTGGGTGGCACCGTAGGCGTCGTCGGGGTAGACGCTCAGCTCGTCGTCGCGCTCGCTGGTGCAGTTGGCCAGGACAAGGGGGAGATGGGCGCGCGGGGGGCGGTTCAGGACCTGGAAGCCCATGCTGGCGTAGATGAGGGCATCCACCTGGCGACGTTCCAGCTCCTTGATGGCCCGGGTCTCCGCATCCTCCCCCGCGTGGAGGTCCATGACCAGCAGCACGTGCCCGAGCGCGATTGCCTGGTCGCTGGCCCCCGCCAGCAGGCGGCCGGCGAACGGGGAGCCGACGGCGTCGGTGAACAGGCCCACGGAGTGAGTGGTGTTGCTGCGCAGGGACCGGGCGACATGGTGGGGCTCGTAGCCCAGGCGCTCTGCCGTCTCGAGGATGCGCTTCGTGGTCTCAGGCGAGATGTTCCCGCCGTCGCGACTGTTGAGCACGAAGGACACCGCCGTCGGCGACACTCCCGCCGCCGCGGCCACGTCGGCGGCGCGGACCCGGCGACGAGGCTGGCTGACCATGCCTGCCATTGGGCCACCTTGGCGGCCGCGGTGTCAAGCGCGGGCGCCCTCCATCGGCGGCACACTGAACGCGGCAGGGCCCCGCGTCCGCTGGGTCAGGCCGAGGCCACGCGATCCAGAGCCGCCTTGAGGGCGTTGCGCACCTCGTCGGCGATCGCCTCCATCTCCGGGTTGCCGGTGAGGGCGACCATGGTCTCCGGGTCGATCGTCTCCACGACCGTGACCCCCGCGCTGTGCCGAACCACCACGTTGCACGGGAGCAGCAGGCCCAGCGACGGCTCCACCTGGAGTCCGCGGTGCGCGAAGCGGGGGTTGCAGGCGCCGAGGATGATCTGGTCGTCGATGTCGACGTCGATCTTGTTCTTCAGCGTCTTCTTCAAGTCGATCTCGGTGAGGATCCCGAAACCGCTCTCGGCGAGCGACTCCTTGATCTGGGCCAGGGCCACGTCGAAGGGGCGTTCCAGGTCGATGCGCAGTGCGTAGTTCATGGGTAAACCTCCTGAGTGCATCATGCCGCCCACCGGGGCAGCGCGAAGGAAGTTGCCGAGACTGCCCTCGCCCCACCTGACTCGTCGACTCCTACCGATCCCGGTGAAGCGTCGCCCAGTACAGGACGGGAACCAGCAACAGTGCGAGGAACCCGCCCAGGAGCGACAGGAACGCGTAGTCGGTGGCAGCCATCACCACGCCCGACATCACGCCGCCACCCGCGCCCGCCAGTGCGATGAGTACGTCGATACTCCCCTGCACCCGGGCGCGGTTCTCCTTGTCGGTGGCCTCGATGACGAGCGCCGTCCCCGAGATCAGCCCGAAGTTCCAGCCGAGGCCGAGCAGGATCAGCGCCAGGATCAGGAACCCGAGCGAATCGGGCGGGGAGAGTGCGGCAACCAACCCGGCGGCCAGCAACGTCACCCCTGCCGCCACCGCCATCCGGGTCCGCCCTACCCGGTCCACCAGGATCCCCGTGAGTGGAGACGGGAGGAACATGGCTGCCACGTGCAGGCTGATCACGAGGCCGACGGCTCCCAGCCCGTGCTCGTGGGCGCGCATGTGCACAGGGGTCATGGTCATGACAGCCACCATCGCGGTCATGGTGAGCACCATGACCGTCGCGCCGACGTACACCCCGACCCGCACACGCGACACCCGGTTCGGGGTGCCGGAGGCCTCGGCTGCCGACGCGTCCAGCGCCCGGGCGAGAAGATAGGGGTCCGGCCGCAACATCACGACCAGCACGCAGCCTGCCGCGAGGTAGGCGACGGCCGCGAGCATGAACGGTCCGGCGAGGGCCGGAATGCCCAGGGATGTCGCGAGTCGGCCCAGCGGTTCGATGAGGATCGGTCCCCCGACGGCGCCGAGCGTGGTGGACACCATCGCGACGCTCACCGCGGCACCGCGCCGTTCGGGGAGCGCGAGGTCGGTGCCGGCGTAGCGGGCCTGCAGAGTGGTGGCGGACCCGGCGCCGTAGACGAACAGGGAGGCGAACAGCAGGGCGATGTTGCCGGTCACCGCACCGATCACGACGCCGACGGCGCCCAGCCCACCGGCAGCGAATCCGAGGCCGAGCCCGGTCCGACGCCCCCACCGGTGGGTGGTCCGCCCGACGATGTACGCCGTCAGCGCCGAACCGAGGGTGAACAGGGCGATCGGCACCCCGGCGAGTGCGTCTGAACCGAGCACGTCCTGCGCGAGCAACGACCCGACGGTGATCCCGGAAGCCAAGCCGGCGCCGCCGAACAGTTGGCTGACCACGACGACACGCAGTGTGCGGCGTTGGACCCGGGCTCGATCGAGTTCCCCGAGCCCTTCGGTGGTCCTGCCACCGCTGTGGCCAGCGATGGAGAGCCCGTCCTGCCCACTCGTCATGGGCCCACTATGCCCCTTCGTTCGTCAGGTCACAGTCAGTGTCAGGACCACCGGCTCCAGTCCTTCTGCCGCGACCCTGACCGCAACCTCCCCACCGCCCTTGGGACGGACGACGGCGAGAGCACGGCCGTCGAAAGTACGCCAGGAGCCTGAGTCGAAGCGCTCCTCAGTTCTTGGGTTCGCACTGCACATACCGGCCAGGATGCCGGCGCCGGACACCTCGACGGTGACCGCACGTTCCTCCGACGTGACCAGTACCCCGTCGTCGTCTCGCAGTTCGATGGCGACGAACGCGAGGTCGGCGTCGTCGTCCCGCAGCTCCGCGCGGTCCGCCGTCGCTGTCAGCCGTGCAGCCGTCCGCGCCGTGGACATGCTCGTGCGTCCAACCTCACCCCCACCGCGGTACGCAACCGCGGTCAGTTGGCCGGCGCCGTAGACAGTCTCCAGGGTGGCCCTCATCGGGTGTTCCTCCCCCACGGTCGCGCGGGCCACCTCGTCGCCGTCGAGCAGCAGCGCCACCTCCTCGGCGTCGGCGTACACCTCGACGACGACCGGTTGCCCCTCGAAGCCCGGCCACGTCCACGACGAGACCGAATCGCTCCACCCCCACGGCGACTGCATGGTGATCGTGTGGCCGTGGTGCTCCGGTCGCTGGACCGCGACGTAGGGCTCGGAGCGCAGCCCGAAGACGATCTCGCGGTAGTAGGACACGGGGCGGCGCCAGCCGGTGATGTCGAGGTCGCCGCACCACGCCGTGAGGTACGGGTACTCGCGCTCCAGCCCTGCGACGGCCTCCGGGTCCTCCGCGTACGCCGTCGCGCCGATGCCCACCTCACCGAGATAGTCCCAGCCGGTCCACGTGAAGTCGCCGATCACGTTCGGGGCGGCCTCCACCATCGGCCACAGCCGGCCGATCTGCGACGGGAAGGTCTCGGACCCGACGATCACGCGGTGCGGGAACAGTTCGGCGTCAATCGAGTACCGCGACTCAGCGTAGTTGAGCCCGAGCACGTCGAGTGGGGCGCTGGACTCCGCGGTGCGCCTGCTCGCCGACTCGCTCGCGCTGACGACGGCGAACGGCCCGCCCTCGGCGGCCATCATCTCGTTGAGCCCGCCAGCCTCCTCGGCGATGGCCGGCACCTCGTCGATGACGGCGAGGAACGGGTTGATGCCGTTGGCGACCAGCCGGGTCGGGTCCAGGGAGCGGACGTGCTCGGCCATCCGCCGGGCCCAGCGCGCCCCGTGCGGGGTGCCCACCTCGGCGATCTCGTTGCCGATCGAGTACATGATCACGCTCGGGTGGTTGCGGTCCTTGGCCACCATGGCCTCCAGGTCCGCCGCCCACCACTGCGGGAACTCCGCCGCGTAGTCGTAGGGCGTCTTGAACTTCGTCCACATGTCGAAGGCCTCGTCCATGACGAGCACGCCGAGACGGTCGCAGGCATCGAGCAGCGCGGGCGAGGCGGGATTGTGCGCCGTGCGGATGGCGTTGAAACCGGCCTCCTTGAGCAGTTCGATGCGCCGCTCGTCCGCGCGCCCGATCGCGGCAGCGCCCAGCGGCCCGTTGTCGGAGTGGATGCAGGCGCCCCGCAGCAGAACGGACTCGCCGTTGATCCGCAGCCCCTTGCGGGGGTCGACGGTGACGGTGCGGATGCCGAAGGTCACCTCCGTGGCCTCCCCCTCGCCCAACGAGACCAGCGCCTTGTACAGGTGCGGGTGGTCCGGGCTCCACAGGCGTGGCTGCTGGACGTAGAACCGCTGCCGGACCAGCGCGGTTTCTCCTGGGGCAAGGGTCGACGGCGTGGCGTCGCGCTCGGCCTCGCCGTCGTCGGCAGCGCTCAGGCTGGTCTCCACCGACACGGTTGCCGTGCTCAGCCCGGCATTCCGGATGGTCGTGACGATGTCGACCACCGCCTGGTCGTCCTCGACACGCACCGTCGTCACCGCGACGCCGTCGGGGACCACATGGGAGGGCCGGTCAACATGGAGGACGACGGGACGGTGCAGGCCGGCGCCGGAGTACCAGCGGGAGTCCTGGCCGGAGCGCACCTCGATGCGTAGCGTGTTGTCCTCGCCGTGGCGGAGGTAGGGGGTGAGGTCGACGAAGAACCGGGCGTAGCCGTCGGCGCGGTTGCCGGCGAACTCGTCGTTCAGGAAGACCTGGGCGCGACGGTAGGCGCCCTGGATCTCGAGGCGGACGATCCGGCCGCGCCACTCCTCCGGGACGGCGAAGGTCTTGAGGTAGCTGAAGGCGCCGTGGGAGTGGTAGGCCCCGGCGCCCTTGCCCGGCGCGTCCGCGCTGCGGTCGGCGTCGCGGAGGGCGTCGTGCGGGAGTCGGACGGCGGTCGGCTCGGCTGCTTCGCCGTTGGCCGCGGCGAAGGGACCGAGCGGAAGGCGATAGGTCCAGCCGTCATTGAAGGGGATCGCGCTCATGGGTCTTCTCCTGGTCAGGGGCCGGCCGGCGGGTCGGCGGGGGCGGGGATCAGTGCGGCGAAGACGCGCCTGACGTCGTCTTCGGTGACCTCATCCGGCGCCAGCCAGCGCTGGAGGCCGAGGCCCTCCTGGATCGCGTCGACGACGCGGGCGCTGATGCCCTCCACCCGCCGGGCGATGGCGTCGCGCGACCGGCCCATCCACTGGCGCATCAGGTCGGCGTAGCGGGGGTGCCGGAAGGCCAGGACGTAGAGCTCGGCCAGGAGGATCTTGGTCCGGGCGTCGTCGTCATCCTCAAGCACGAGGCGGGTGAGCGCCTCTCGAGGATCTGCGCCGGAAGCATCCATGGCGCGGTCGAGTGGCGAGAACGACTCGTCGGCGAAGCGCTCAAAGGCCGCGAAGATCAGATCGTCGCGGTTGGGGAAGTGATACGTCATCGAGCCCAGGGGGACGTCCGCGGCGACGGCGATGGTGCGGTACGTGGCGCCGGCGACACCGTGCTCGGCGATCAGATCGAGTGTCGCGGCGATGATGCGGTCCCTGCGCTCGGGGTCGTGCCGACGCGCGGTGCTGCGCTCCATGCTGCTCCCGTCGTGGCCGTCGTTGACTGACGCAGCTTATCAGAACGTACGTATATGCGTTCCGGCTACCTCCACCGCCGGGCACTCTCCGGCGAATCTGGCGGCGTAGTCGCGATCAGATCCGCCGGAGAGCTCAGCGACCGTCTCGCGCACACCCGCCTGCACCGTCATCCTCCGGAACGGCCCAACTGGTAGGCCCGGTCGTGGCGCATGGACCGCGGCGCGAACCCGGTCTTGGCCAGCACATACGCCACAGCGTCGTTCTCGAACGCCGCGCTGGCCATCTGGGCGTACCGGCGCTCGACAAGACGAGCCACCACGCGCTCCCCCACCGAGCTGGCCCTGAGCCTCCGGGTAGTCACCGAGGAGCCGCAGAGGGCCGGGGACGAGACCGACGGGGGGCGCACCTCCGCCAGATCCAAAGCGTGCCAGGTTCCCCGGGTGGTGAACTCCGACGCCTTCAGACACGGCGAATAGCCCAGCGCCGCGGCGTCACTCCAGATGACGTCCAGATCCTGCGGGCGGTAGGCGCCCTCAAAACCGATTCCATAGCGGTACGAGACGACGAACACCGGTTTGCCGTAGTCCATCAGCGGCGAAAGATGGGTATTGCTGATACCCGACAAAGTGAGCGAGTGATTCTCGATGAGCAGATAATCGAGCAGCGGGGAGACATCCGCCAGACGGTATCCGAAGAACACGTCTGCAGTGTGCTTGAACGGATCATAGAGATTCACCCCGAAGCTCTTGCCGTGCTCTCGGCAGACCTCTGCAACCTCCTCCAGAAGCGCCATGACGCTGCGACTGCGGAAATCCAGATAATCGGTGATGACCCGGTGGCCCCACTTCTCCTGCGCAGGCAACGAATAGCCGTATCGGGCACCGAAGACCGCGCCGCAGTGCCGGCACGAGCAGCCGAAGAAGGAGATGTAGTCGCGGCGGACGAAAAATGGTGGAATCCCGAAGACGATGTTGTCCAGGAACACGCCGTCGAAATCCTCACGACACGCGGCACGAACCCGGTCCAGGATGATCCGGCGAGCCGCGGGATTGTTGGGGCAGGTGAGCGAGCGGCCACGGCTGTAGGGAAGGAGGCGGCCTGCGCCGTCCCGGCAGAACACGTCCTGGCCAACGAATTCCCTCGTCACCACGTTCAGCCCTTGAACGTAGGCGTGGGTCCTGATGCCCTGTTCGCGAAAGCCGCGCAGACGCTCGACGATATAGCGTCGGTCCGGCTCCTCCGTCGCGTCGGAGAAGCCCCAGGAATACGTCACCCACATATCCGTGACGCCGAGTTTCGCACGCGCATCCGCGAGATAGTCGGGCTCGTAGAGACGCATGAAACTGTGCGCGTCGATGCGCGGTGAGCGGTACTTCACGTTGAGCAGCCGAATGGTGCCCGGACCGCCCCAGGCATATAGACCGATAGGCTGGACCATGCTCCTCCCGGGTCGATCGACGAAAACCTCAGATTATCACGCAGCCCTATCGCGAGGCGCTGAACCGGTCGTGCTGCGGCACGGGGAAACCCACGCTTCCGGCCCTGGCATCGGGCGCCCATAGAAGCCGGTCGATCCTGCAGAATGGCGCCATGGTGAATCCACCGAAGACCGATGACCTGGTGTGCGGGATCGTCGCGGGCGAGGTGGCCGCGGAAATCGTCTACCGCGACGCACACGTGATCGCGTTCCTCGACCACCGGCCGTTGATCAAGGGCCACGTGCTGGTCTGCCCGGTGGCGCACGTCCCCACCCTCATCGACCTTCCGCCAGAACTGGTCGCGCCACTGTTCGGCGTGGTCCAGCGGGTGGCGTCCGAGGTCGTCGAGGCGTTCGGCGCCCAGGGCACCTTCACCGCCGTCAATACGGTGGTCAGCCAGTCCGTCCCTCACCTGCACGTGCACGTGGTCCCGCGCACGAAGGGCGACGGGTTGCGCGGGTTCTTCTGGCCCCGCACTCGGTACGCCGACGGCGAGGCGGCCGAGTACGCGGCACGGCTGCGCGCGGCCCTCGCGGCACACACGGAAGCACCGGGCGGGTAGCCTCGCGGGGGTGAGGATCGCCACCTGGAACGTCAACTCCGCCAAGCAACGGCTGCCGCGGCTGCTGCCTTGGCTCGTGGAGCGCCGACCCGACGTCGTCTGCCTCCAGGAGACCAAGCTGACCGACGCTGCCTTCTCGGACCTGTTCACCGGCCCCCTGCTCGAGCTCGGCTACGAGGCGGCGCATCATGGGGCCGGCGGTTTCAACGGGGTGGCGCTCCTGTCCAGGGTCGGCTTGTCCGAGGTCGAGCGCAACTTCCCCGGCCAACCGGACTACGTGGGTGCGGCGGAGGCCCGAGCCATCAGCGCCACCTGCGGCGGGGTACGGGTCCACAGCCTCTACGTCCCGAACGGGCGCGAGGTGGCCTCGGACCACTACGCCTACAAGCTCGACTGGCTCGACGCGCTCGCCGCGGCCGTTGCAGCGGGGCCTGCGGAGGTCGCGCTGTGCGGGGACATGAACGTCGCGCCCGCTGACGCCGACGTGTTCAACCCTGCGGCCTACGTCGGCCACACCCACGTCACGGCGCCTGAGCGCGAGCGGATCGCCGCCTTCGGTCTGGTCGACGTCGTCCGCGCGCGCTGGCCCGAACACGACCGCCTGTTCTCGTACTGGGACTATCGCGCCGGAATGTTCCACCAGGATCTGGGCATGCGGATCGACCTTGTACTGGCGTCGAGGCCGGTGGCCGACCGTGTCAAAGCCGCGTGGGTGGACCGCGCCGCCCGCAAGGGCAAGCTCCCGAGCGATCACGCCCCCGTCATCGTGGACCTGGACGAAGCCCCCGACGGCGACATCGGCCCCGTCGTGCCCCCGCCGTCGAACCCCAAGCGGGGCGGACGGACGAGGCTGCCGCAGTCGCGGGAATGACCGGCCCCGGTTCAACGGCCGTGCTGCACTGGGACCTAGCCCTTGACCGCCCCTTCCGTAATGCCGGAAATGAACTGCTTGGCCCCGATCATGAAAATCACGAGCAGCGGAATGACCGCAATGAGCGAGGAGGCCATGAGCATGCCGTAGTCGGTCCCATGCGCCGTGTTGAGCTGGCTCAGCGCCACTTGCAGCGTGAGCTTGGCCGGGTCGTTCAGGACGATC
Organism: Tessaracoccus pujii; assembly: GCF_055326215.1. Classification (NCBI taxonomy): domain Bacteria; kingdom Bacillati; phylum Actinomycetota; class Actinomycetes; order Propionibacteriales; family Propionibacteriaceae; genus Tessaracoccus; species Tessaracoccus pujii. Next base: position 40,797 of record NZ_JBUZNP010000006.1, read on the forward strand.
AACGGCCACATGAACTCGTTCCACGAGCCGATGAACGTGAACATGCCGAGGAACGCCAGCGCCGGGCGGATGGTAGGCAAGCAGACGTGGATGTACTGCCGCCAGAACCCGCACCCGTCGATCGTGGCAGCCTCCATCAGGTCCTTCGGGATGGCGGAGGTGGCGTACTGCCGCAACCAGAAGACGCCGAACGCGCTCGCCAGTGACGGGAAGATCAGCGCTTTCAGGTCCCCCACCCATCCGAGCCAGCTCATCACCAGGAACTGCGTGATGGTGGCGAGTTGGGCGGGCAGCAGGAAGGTTGCCAGCACGATGCCGAAGAGAAAGTTCTTGCCGGGGAAGTCGAACTTGGCGAACGCGAATGCGGCCAACGAAGCGATGAGGAGGACGAGGATCGTCACTGAGCTGGCGACGACGGCAGTGTTCGACATCGCTCCCCAAATGTTGATCTTCTCCATGATCGTGCCGACGTTCTCACCCATCCGGTCACCAGGGGTCAGCACCGGGGGGTACTCGTAGATGACCGCTGACGGGTGCGTGGACAACACGAACATCCAGTAGAACGGGAACAGTGAAACGAGACCACCCAGGATCAGGAGGACGTGTCGCACGAGGTCCCGCGGACGGACGCGAGGGCGGCGGCGGGGCGTGCGTCTCATGCCACCGCCAGTCTCGATGGCAGCACCGGCGAGGGCCGCCGGAACGGCTCTTGAGGACAGGCTCACGTCTCGCCCCTATCCTTACGCTCCCTCGTGACGATCCAGTTGATCGCCGAAAAGAAGATCACGATGACGAAGACCCCCCACGAGATAGCTGCCCCGTAGCCGAAGCGGTTCTCCTGAAAGGCCACGGCGTAGAAGTAGAGCACCATGGTCATGCCGGAGTTGCCCACCCCACCGGAGGAAGCCGCGCCCGAGGACATGGACGACGTGAGGACTTGCGCCTCTGTGAAGCTCTGCAGTGAGCCGATGGTCGACATCAGTGTGATGAACAAGACGATTGGGCGCAACTGGGGCAGAGTGACGTGAAAGAAGGTCTGCCAGCCGTTGGCACCGTCAAGTGCGGCGGCCTCGTACTGCGTCTTGTCGATGGCTTGGAGCCCGGCAAGGATCAGCAGCGAGTTGTACCCGACGAAGGACCAGACGGTCAACGCCGAGATGGCGACCTTGATGCCCCACTCGTTCTGGAGCCACGCGACGTTGTCGAAGCCGAGCAGGTTGGCGAGGGCGTTGGCGAGGCCGAACTGACTTGAGAAGAGGGAGCTGAAGAGAATGCCCATTGCCACCAGCGAAGTGACATTGGGGATGAGGTAGATCACTCGATAGGTCGTCGAGAAGCGCAGGGTGGAGTTCAGCATCAATGCCACCACCGTGGCCAGTACCAGCGTTGGGATGGTGGCCATCACCCACAGGATCAGCGTGTTCACCAACGCCTTGTAGAACAGGGGGTCCGTGACAAGGTACCCAAAGTTCTCGAAGCCGATGAAACTGATCCTGCCGAGCCCTGACCAGTTCGTGAAGGCCAGCACCATCGTGAAGAGCATCGGCATCGCGCCGAAGGCGAGGAAGAAGAAGAAGTAGGGGCCCACCGCCCCGTACAGCGGAAGGGCGTTGCGCACCCTCTGACGTGTGGACAGCGTCCGGTAGATCTCGATCGGCGGGGAGGTTGTCACCCCTCCCCGCCGCTTCGCGATTCGGCTCATTGCACCGTGAGGCCGACCTGCTTGGCGATCCGTTCGGCCGCGGCCACGGCGTCATCCCATGCCTGGTTGGGGTCCTTGCCGGACAACTCAACCAACTCCAGCTCCGCGAAGAACGGCGCGTTGACGGTGTTGGAGTTGGGATCTTCGTACAGGGGGCGGACGGTTTCTGCGGCGCGACCGAAGACCTCGCCTGCAACTTGACCACCGAGGAACTCGACGGGCCCAGACACCTCTGGCAGGGTGAACGCGGCCGGGGTGGCCGGGAAGTTGCCCTTGTCCTCGAACTCGAAGGCCTGATTCTGCGGGTTGAGCAGGAACTTGATGATTTCGAAGGAGGCGGCGGGGTCCGCAGCGCCCTCCGGGATGGTCAGGAAGGAGCCGCCGTTGTTGGTGGCGTCGCCTGGGTGCTCGGTTACGTGCCACTTGCCGGCGGTGGCCGGGGCGTCGACGATGAGGTCCGAGAGATGCCACGACGCACCGAAGTCAGCGGGAAGCTTGCCCTCGTTGACGGCGGCGGCGGAGTCCGCGGTGTTCGACTGCAGGGTGGCGACGATGCCGGCGTCCAGCGCACGCAGGGTGGTCTCCCACGCTCCACGGATGTGATCCTGGGCGCCGATGAAGACGCCCTTCTCGTCGACGAAGCCTTTGCCGCTCTGCTTCCAGACTGTGTCGAACAGGCCGGCGCCGTTGCGGATCAGGTACGTGTCGGGATCGTAGGAGATGAGCTTCTTGCCCAACTCGAAGTACTCGTCCCAAGTCCGGATGGCAGCCGCGACCTCCTCCGGCTCCCACGGCAGGCCGGCCTGCTCGAAGACATCGAAACGGTAGAAGAGGGCCGTCGGGCCGATGTCGATCGGGATGCCGAGCTGCTTGCCGTCGCCGGTGGTGGCTTGGGCCCACTTCCAGTCCAGATAGGTGGCCTTGATGTCGTTGGCGCCGACGGTGTTGAGGTCGACGAAGTAGTCCGCCTGACTCTTGAAGTAGGCGATGTCTTCGCCCTTCACGCCGGTGATGTCGGGCAACCCCGAGCCAGCGGTGAAGGTCGTAGTGAGCTTCTGCTTGGAATCACCACCGATGACGTCCTGGCGCAGCTTGTATTGCGGGAACTGGGCGGCCACCGCATCGAGCGCCTTCTTACCGAAGCCCTCTGGCCAGGTCCAGAGGATCAGGCTGGCCACGCCACCGGCGCCGCCTGAGGGATTGGTAGTTGCGTCGGGGGCCGCTGTCGAGCAGGCAGAAAGGCCGCCCAGGCCGAGCATGCCAAGGCTGGCCGCGCCGCCGGCGACGAGTGTGCGTCGGTGAATCAACATGTCGAACTCCTTCGTTCGGAACTTGTTCTGGTGCTGAAAGACTTTTTCCAGCATTCGTGCGACTGATCAAACTTGATCATGAGTGGGTCAAAACCGTGCGACAAGACCACCATTGAGCGGCGTGACGGTGCGGCCGGCCCGGCCGGCCCAGCCACGATCGGCTCACGGCAATTGCCCAGTCTTACGGTTGACACCAGCGTGATCCACCTCGATCTCTCTTACGGCCGCCAATCTAGCAGCCATCGGCGGCAGATGACAATCAATGATTGAATTGACTGAGTTTGAGCGAGTGGCGCTCCCGTGCGCTACTGTGTGGTGATGCTGAAGTCCGTGCGACATGATCAACTCCTGCAATTGCTGCAGGCGCAGGGCGCTGCCCCCATCCAGGACATCTCACGGCACCTCGGGGTCAGCGCAGCCACGGTGAGGCGCGATCTGGCCGAACTGGAGAGCAAGGCTCTCGTGGAGAGAACCTGGGGCGGCGTGAGGCTCGCGTCTCACGTGGATGATCCGTTCCAGGTGGCATTGGCCAGGGCGGGCGCCGGCAAGCTCCGCATCGGGGATGCGGCCGCGCACCTGATCCCGGAGGGGGCCACCATCATCCTGGACATCGGCACCACCGTCCATCACGTGGCCATGGGGCTGCGGGACAGGAGTGTGACAGTCCTCACCGCGTCGCTGCCCGCGTTCGAGGTTCTCCGGGCGGGTGGCCGGGCGGACATCATCCTTCTGGGGGGGCACTGGTCAGAGCAGTACCAGTGCTTTGACGGGGAACCGGTCATCGACGCGCTCGCGCACCAACAAGCCGACATCGCATTCATCGGCTGCTCCGGAGTCTCGGACACCGGCAGGGTCTGCGACACGTCCTACTCGCAGAACGGGATCAAGCGAGCCATCCGAGCGGCCTCCACCCGCGCCTACCTACTGGCGGACGCCGAGAAGTTCCCTGGCAAGGGCGGCAGTTCACCGTTCGGCGTTGACGAACTCGACGGCATAATCACCGACGCCTCCAAGTTGTCGGACCAACTCCTTGAGACGTGCACGGCTCACCAGACAGAGGTCCACTTCGTATGAAACTCACACTCATTGGCGGCGGCGGTTTCCGTGTCCCCTTGGTCTACAAGGCCTTGCTAGCCGACTCCGCACCAGGGGGCGTCACCGAGCTCCGGCTGCTGGACACCGACGCCGACCGACTGGCAGCCATCGCATCGGTGCTGGAGGAATTGAGCCACGGCGTGCCGGACGCCCCGCGGCTGGTCGTCACTCAGAACGTGGAGGCTGCGTTGTCGGGGACCGACTTCGTCTTCTCCGCCATCCGTGTCGGCGGCGCCCATGGTCGCGCCCTCGACGAGCAGATCGCGCTGCGCCACGGCCTCATCGGCCAAGAGACGGTCGGCGCGGGAGGTATCTCCTACGCTCTGCGCGGCATCCCGGCGGCGCTGGAGCTCGTGAAACATATCAAGCGATTCGCGCCGGACGCGTGGGTGATCAACTTCACCAACCCAGCCGGCGTGATCACCGAAGTGATGCAGCGCCACCTCGGGGACAAGGTCATCGGCATCTGCGACTCGCCCGTCGGACTCGCCCGGCGCATCATCGACACGCTCAAGGGAGCTGGCATCGTCGCCGCCGACGTACCAGCACCCGTGGCCGGCTCAGATCGGATCCGCCTCGAGTACGCCGGCCTCAACCACCTCGGCTGGCTGACCGGCCTGCGCGTCGACGGGAAGGACGTGCTGCCGCAACTATTGGCGCGCCCCGACCTCATCGAGAGCTTCGAGGAGGGCCGGCTCTTCGGCGCTCCCCTCATTCAGGCACTCGGAGCCGTGCCGAACGAGTATTTGCACTACTACTACTACCAGCGCGAGGACCTCGCGATCGACAAGTCGACGGTGGACACGCGCGGCGTGTTCCTCGAGGCTCAGCAGCGCCGCTTCTACAACTCGGTCCACAGGGTGTCCTCCGGTGTCCTCGACCTCTGGGAGAAGGTGCGCCTGGAGCGCGAGGAGACCTATATGGCCACCAACCGGGAGGCGGCCGGAAACTTCGAGCGTGACGCCTCGGACCTGGAGACGGGCGGCTACGACAGGGTGGCCCTGGCCATCATGCACGCGATTTCCGGCAACGAGCCGGCCGAACTGGTGCTCAACATCGCCAACCGCGGCCTCCTGCCCGACCTGGACGATGCAGCGGTCATCGAGGTCCCCTGCCGCGTGGATGGCACTGGGGTCACCCCACTGCCAGGAGCCACCCTTCCCGAACACGGCCGCGGCATGGTTGTCAACGCGAAGTACGTGGAGCGCCGGACCATCGACGCCGCCATCGAACACTCGCGCCAAGACGCGTTGCTCGCACTCAGCCATCACCCCCTCGTCGACTCGTTTCGGGTGGCCGGGGACCTGTTGGACGAGCTCATCGACAACTTCGACGAACTGAACTACCTCAAGGGGCCCGCCCGTGCATGACGACAGGTCCCTCGTGGAGGACCGGATCGAGAAGTTGCGGGAGCGAGTGTCCGCGCGAACCCACACGGTCATCGCCCCCCTCTCGGTCACGGCATGGCGCGCCCCGGGAGAACCGGTCGATTTCGAGGAGGCGCGAGGGGCCGACTACGTCGACTTCCCAACGGGCACCTGGTGGGGCCCGGCGTGGAGCACCTGGTGGCTCCGGGTTCAGGGGAAGCTCCCCGCCTTGCCGGCCGGCCAGCCACTCGAACTGCGCGTGGACCTCGGGTTCGTCGGCGACTGGGCCGGCAACCAGTCCGAGGGCATGGTCTTCACCTGGGCCGGCCGCCCTCTCAAGGCGGTCAACCCGATGAACCGTACGGTAGCCCTCAACTTCGGCGCACTGGCCGACTCGTGCGCCGAACAGTCCGAACCGCTCATCGGCGACGACGGCTCGATAAACCTCTACATCGAGGCGGCCGCAAACCCAGACCTGGCAGGGCTGATCGGCTCGGTGACCCAGTTGGGTGACCGCCTCACCGCCCCGGACGAGCCCGTGTGGTGCTTCCGGGGGGCCGACGTGGTCACGCGCCACGACGACGTTTGGGCGCTGGGCCTGGACCTGGAAATCCTCGACGGGCTCATGCGGCAATTGCCCGAGAACTCCACCCGTCGAGCGGTCATCCTCCGCGCCTTGGAGAAGGCGGCCGACGTCCTCGACTCCGGCGACATCGTCGCCAATGCTGCGCGTGCCCGAGAGGTGGTGGCACCGCTCATAGCGAGCCGCGCCAACTCGTCGGCCCAGCACATGACGGCTATCGGGCACGCCCATATCGACTCCGCATGGCTCTGGCCCATCCGCGAGACGAAGCGAAAGGTGCTGCGGACCTTCTCCAACGTGACGGCGCTGGCTGAGGAATACCCCGACTTCCACTTCGCCTGCACCTCGGCCCAGCACTACGAGTGGCTCAAGGAGGCCTCACCCGAGGTGTTCGAGCGGGTGCGTGACGCCATCGCGCGTGGTCAGTGGCACGTCGTGGGCGGCATGTGGGTGGAGTCAGACACCAACCTGCCTGGCGGTGAGGCCCTGGTGCGCCAGTTCACCTCCGGCCTTCGATGGATGCGTGACGAGCTGGGCGTGCGGCCCGATTGCCTCTGGCTACCCGACTCCTTCGGCTACACCGGCGCGCTGCCGCAGATCGCCCGCCTGGCGGGCATGAAGTGGTTCTTCACACAGAAGCTGTCCTGGAACCGGACCAACTCGCTGCCGCACCATACCTTTTGGTGGGAAGGCATCGACGGCACCCGCATCTGGACCCACTTCCCCCCAGTGGACTGCTACGACAGCATCGTCAGCCCCGAGGAGGTCATCCGCGCCGAGCACAACTTCAAAGAGAAGGGCCGCGCCAGGCACTCACTGCTGCCATTCGGCTACGGCGATGGTGGCGGCGGGCCGGTCCGTGAGATGGTGGAGCGAGTCCACCGCCTCCGCGACGTGGAGGACTCGCCGGTGGTGACCCTCGCCGGCCCGGACGCGTTCTACGAAGCTGCTCGCGCCGAATACCCGGATGCGCCCACCTGGGCGGGCGAGATGTATCTCGAGTTCCATCGCGGCGTCTACACGACACAGGTGGAGCTCAAGCAGGGGAATCGCCGCAGCGAGGCCCTGCTGGCCGCGATCGAGCTTGTGGCGAGCATGGCCGCACTCTCCCCGAACGGCTACAGCTACCCCCATGCGCGGCTCGAGCAGCTGTGGCGGCGGGTCCTGCTCCTGCAGTTCCATGACATCCTCCCCGGCAGCAGCACCTCGTGGGTCAATCGCGAGGCCGCCCAGGAGTACACCTCCCTCGCCGGCGACCTGGAGGATCTGCTCCGGGAGGCGTGGGAGGGGCTGAGCGCGGACGACACCTCCTCATCCGTGCTCAACGCCGCGCCGCTGGAACGCCGAAGTGTGGTGGAGGTGGACGGCCGGCTGCAGCTCGTGCACGTCCAGGGCCACGCCGCCGCGCCCCTGGCCGAGGTGGGCGTTACCCCCGAGCACCCCGTCGAGGCCCGCCGTCACGACGGCGCCATTGTCCTGGACAACGGGCTGGTGCGGGTGGAGATCGGCACCGACGGCACCGTCTCCGGGCTGCGCGACCTGGGCGCCGAGCGCGACGTCCTGATGCCCGGCGGCCGCGCGAATCTCCTGCGCCTGCACCCCGACCATCCCAGTGCCTTCGATGCCTGGGACCTCGAGGCCCAGTACAAGCATCAGGGAACCGACCTGGACCAGGCCGTCTCCGTCGAGCTCGTGGCACAGACCCCGCTGCGCGCGCGTGTGGAGGTGACCAGGGAGTTCGGCTCGTCCCGCGCGGTCCAGACGATCAGCCTGGACGCCGACTCGCGCACGGTCGCCTTCGAGGTCTGGGTGGACTGGCGCGAGCGGGAACACGTCCTGAGGGTGGGGTTCCCGCTCGCGATCCGCGCCTCACGGACCGCCGCGGAAATTCAGTTTGGCCACGTCGAACGTCCGATCCCCGTCAACACGTCCTGGGACGCCGCCCGCTTCGAGACCAGCGGCCACCGCTGGCTGCTGCTCTCCGAGCCGGGCTACGGCGTCGCCCTCGCCAACGACTCCAGCCACGGCCACGACGTCACCCCGGCCGGGGGATCGTCGACCTCGCCCACCTCGGGTGTGAACGCCGGTCTCACCCTGCTGCGATCGCCCCAGTCTCCGGATCCGACGGCGGACCTGGGCGAACACACGATGCGCTACAGCCTCACCGTGGACGCCGACCCGACGGCGGCCTACGCGTCCGGACTGGCCTTGAACCAGCCGCTGCGGGTGCTGCCCGGGACGGTTCACCTGGAGCCGTTCACCCGCATCAGCAGCGCCGGACGGGGCGGTCAGGCGGTCGTCGACGCCGTCAAGGCTGCCTTCGACGGCTCCGGCGACATCGTCGTGCGGCTACACGAGTCGTCCGGCGCCCACAGCCGGGTGCAGCTCCGGGTGAACCTGGCCGCCGCTGGCGTCGCGGAGGTGGACCTGCTCGAGGACGCCGTCGACGAGCCCACCCAAACCCTCCCTCAGGGGGAGGTGGCCGCAGGCCAGTCGCTCCAGCTCACTCTGCGCCCATTCCAGATCCTCACGCTCCGGTTCCGGAACAGCCCATGAAGCTGTTGCTGATCTGCCTCGACGGCGTGCGCGCGGACCTGGCCCTGCCGGATGCAGTGGCCGCGAACCCTCTGTTCGGGGCTCCCGACCATGTCGCCGATCCGCGGTTCGCCGCCGACGGGGCCGATCACACCGTATCGCTGGGCGAGGCTCTGGCGTTCGGTCGCATCGCGCCGACGCTGGCCCGACTTGCCGCCGGGGATGAGCAGTCTGAGGGGGCGGTCATTCCGATGTGGATGACCCCGCCCACCGACTCCGGGCCTGGGTGGGCCTCCATCCTCACGGGTTCCACGCACGAGGAATGCCACGTCTGGTGGAACGAGTTCGTCGGTCACCACCTCGCCAAGCGGCCGGACGTGCTCTCACGGGTGTACTTCGCCAACCCAGCCGCACGCACCCTGGCGGCAGCCACCTGGGATGCATTCACGGCGGCTTCAGGGCCGGGCCCTATCATCCACCAGCGTACCGACCAGCAGCGCACCGGCCAGCACAAGCTCTTCCAACCGGACCTCTCCAGGGGCGTGCACGTGGCCGATTCGGAAGTGGCTCAGTGGGCGGCGTGGCACCTGCTGCATGAGGGGCCCGACGCCGCCGTCGTCTACTTCGAGGGCGCCGATGCGGTGGGGCATCGCCACGGTGCGCACTCCCAGCAGTATCGCGAGGCCATCAACCGGGTCGATGAACTGACCCGGCACCTGGTGAAGGCCGTTTCCGAGCGGCACGAGCTGCTGGGCGAGGATTGGCTGATCGCGGTCACCACCGACCATGGGCACAAGCCCGAGGGCGGCCACGGCGAGGACGAGGTGGAAGTTCGCCGGAGTTTCCTCGTCACGCATCGGGTGGGTGGACGGTTGCCGGACCCCCTGACCGAGGCGACTGCCCTGCGTAGCCACCAGGTGATGGACCTCCTGCTGTCCGCCATCGGGGTCCATCAGGGGCGGATGGACGCCGTCGGCGTGGGCGAGCTCCGCGACATCGACTCAGTGGGTCCCACCCGCGACCCCCGATTCGAGTGGTAGGGGCTCAGGCCCAGAACCGGACCCGCGTCACCACGCCGTCAAACTCGTCGCAGTACCGCCCCGCATATTCACCGGCGCCCACGCGCCAGCGCCACGGGCCGGGCACGAGGCGACGTCCCAGGTGCGGGTCCACTCGCCCTACCGCGTCCCCGTCGATCCACATGCCCGCCGCGTCCGGGTCGTTGGACAGGACCACCTCCACGTGGGCGGCTAGGGCGACCTCGTGCGACGTGGCCCACGTCTCGCCGCCGTCGACGAAGGCCTGCCAGCCGACGAAATTCTCCGTCGAGAGGCTCAGCGCCGCCAACGGCTCAGGTGAACCTCCCGGCGCCTGACCCAGCCGGGCCAGGAGGACCCGCCAGTCCCGGCTCGGGGCCGCGGATAGCGTCGCCTCCACGGCGAGGACGAAGCGTTCCGCCACCGGCGTCTCGAACTCGACCGGTCCGTCGGGGGTGATCTCGACGGCGAGGCCGAGCCCGTCAGCCTGCCACGGGGAGGGTCGGCCGCCGAGAGCAGGCGGCAGCCGGAACGTGAACTGATCCTCAGCCCCGGACAGGGCCAGTGCCCGGCGGGCGGCGGTGCTCCCGAGCACTTCTGCGAGCCCGAGGGCCGGACAGAGCGAGATGACTCGACACTCGCCGCGGGCGGGGTCGAACTCGTAGATGCGGGCTGCGCCGGCTCCACCGAAGGGCAGCTGCTGGTAGTTGACGGCGTGGTACTCGCGCCCGGCAGCGGTGACGCGGGTGCTGGGCCATTGGTGGCCCCCGAGGACGAGGAAGACTTGAGGCTGCGGTTCCAGTAACCCCTGAACCAGGAGGCCATGCGGGGTGAGGGTGCCGTCCTTCGCCACATCGTGGCTGACCACAACGGTGGGGGTGGTCGAGTGGCAGGTCAATATGCGACTGGCCCAGTCCAGGCCCTCCGCCCCGGACCGCCAGTACAGGGCGAGGACTCCGATCGTCGAGCCATCGGGCAGCGACACCAGTCGCCACGACGAGTAACCGCCCGGCCCGTGCTCGACTGGGGCGCCCAGGTGTGCCCCCCTGAGGAGCGCGCATCCCGGACCGAAGGTCTTCAGGAACGGCGTGGGGCCGCGGGTGTCGTCGGATTGGTGCGCCACGTCGTGGTTGCCTGTGGCGATCGTCATCGCGGGCTTTCCGAGCCGCGCTGCGCCGTGAGCGAGGGCCTCGAGTGCCATGGCGCACTCCCCGGGCCAGCCGTGCTCGGTAACGTCGCCGACGTGGATGACGTGCCTCACCGAGGCGATGGCGCCGCTGGCTTGCAGGGCTGCAACCCCGTCGAAGGTGGCGGCCAGCAGCGCCGGGTTGGTGCGCACCCCGTCGAAGAGGTACTGGGTGTCCCCGACGACGAGGAAGGCGAAGCGTTCGGTCACGGCCGTGCCGCCGCACGGAACACGTCGCGGAGGAACACCAGGCGCGGATCCGACGTGCGTGACTCGGCGCGGGCCAGCAACTGCCCTGGGGTGAGGGGGTTGGCCGCCCCGCCGGGCAGCTCTATGGTGCTCGCCCCGATGAACGCGGCCACGTCCAGGCGTTGCGCGAGCGTCAGTCCCGGGATCTGGCTGGCAAAGATAAACGCTGCCAGGGTGGTGTCCCCAGCCCCGGTAGTGCTCAGCGGTTCGACGGGGAAGCTCGCTGCACGCGCCTCCTCGCCCTTGGCGCCGTCGACCGCCACCATTCCGTGCGCCCCCAGCGTGACGATGACCAGCGGCACGCGGGCCGTCAGCATCCGCGCAGCGGCGACCGGGTCCTCCTGTCCCGTGAAGGCACGCGCCTCGAGCTGGTTGAGCATCCACACGTCGCAGCCAGCCACTGCGGCCAGCGCGCCTTCGCCCCACTCGCCGGTGGGGTCGAAGCCGCGTGAGGCGAAGACGGTGGTACCGCGTTCCCTTGCGCGCTGGAGCCACGGCGCGGCCGGGTCGCGCATGTCCACGACGATCGCGGCCACCTGGGGGTCCTCGTCGTCGAGGTGCGCGGCGATCCCCCCAGGCGGGCTCTCCTCCACGGTCACCATGGCGCGGTCCCCGGACACGGAAAGCGCCACCGTCACCGGCAGGCGCCAGCCTGCGTGACGGACGGTGAGCGTGGTGTCGATGCCCTGAGTGGCCATATCCCGCAGGAGAGCCTCGCTGATGTCATCGTCCCCGATCGCGGTACACAATCCGGTCTCCAGGCCCAGTGCTCGGCAGACCCTGGCCATCGTGGCAATGCCTCCCCAGGTCTCGTGAAGGGCTGCCGCGTAGTTCTCCTCGCCGAGCCGGGGCAGGGCGGACATCCCGGTCAACACGAGGTCGCGATAGGTCATCCCCACCGCCAGGACCTGGGCAGGTGTGTGCAATCGGGGGGCGGTCACCAGTACTCCTCGCTTTCGACGTCGCCATTATGCGCAGAATTGCGTGAACTTGTTCAACTTCGTCACGCTTTAATCATCTGCCTTGCTTGAGTTGCGCATGTTCGGCCGTTCGCAGCATATGATTCGTGCCGGGGGCGCCCATGCTCTGTCGGCCAACGCCCTTGCCTCCTCCGACACCGAGGTGATCCCATGACTTCCCGCTTTCCGTTCCGGCCTACGCAGCTGCCGCGTCGCGTGGCGGCCGTACTGTTCGACATGGACAACACCCTGGTTGACTCCGAGCGGGCCTGGGTCGCGGCCGCAGCGGACATCTGGACCGAGGCGGGCGGGGATCCCACGGGCAAGGGCGTCGTCGGGGGCACGCTTCAAGGGCTGGTCGACGAGTTCATCGGAGACTACCCGGATGCGGATGCTGTCGCGGTCAGCGAGCGGCTGATGGTGATGCTGGCCGGCCACCTCCGAACCGCACTGGCCCCCATGCCGGGCGCTCCACCCCTCCTCCGCAGGCTCAGCGCTCGGATGCCGATCACCATCGCCTCCAACTCGCCCTCCCAGATCGTCACGGACGTTGTGACCGCTTTGGGATGGGACGACCTGTTCACCGCCGCGCTGGGAACGGAGCACGTCGTTCACCCCAAGCCTGCACCGGACCTCTATCTGGCCGCCGCCGCGCAGTGCGGGGTAGACATCACCGACTGCGTCGTCTTCGAGGACTCCCCGCTCGGGGCCCAGGCCGGCCGGGCCGCGGGTGCCTTCGTCGTCACCGTCGGCAACATCTCTTCGGGGTTGGGGAACGTGAACGTGTCGTCGCTCGAGGATCCACTGGTTACCGCGTGGGAGCCAGAGGTGATCCGATGAGGCTCCTGCCCACGCCCAGCGCAGTCCAATGGAACGAGGGGGAGTTCCAGCTCACCGATCCGCTGCCCGTGCAGGGCGGGGGGCGGGCCGCGGACGTGCTGGCTGGCAGGCTCCTGGTGGCCGCCGGCATCCGCACCGTTGCCCGTGCCGGTGTCGGTGGTGTGCTCTTCGAGGCGGACACCTCCCTGGCATCGGAGGAGTATCGACTCACCGTCGACGCTGAAGGGGCGCGGATCTCCTCGGCCGACGATGCGGGTGCCGGCTGGGCGGTGCAGACCCTCCTGCAGCTGTTGCCGGCCGCGGTGCACGGTCCCGGCCCCATGGAAATCGCCGACCTTCGGGTGCCGTTCGTCACCATCACCGACAGGCCGAGACATCCGTGGCGCGGCTCGATGATCGACGTCGCCCGCCACTTCCTGCCGATCGACGGGCTGCTCAAGCACCTCGACCTGATGGCGATGCACAAGCTGAACGTCCTCCACCTCCACCTCACCGACGACCAGGGCTGGCGGCTCCCCGTGGCGAAGTACCCACTTCTGGCCGCAGTGGGGGGCTGGCGCCCCGGCACCATTCAGGGCCACCAGCCTCCGCCCGACGAGAATGACTGCGATGACTTCCCCCAGCACGACGGACGCCCGCACGGTGGCAGCTACACCGTCGAGGACATCGGCCTGCTGGTCCGCCGCGCCTCCCAGCTCGGAATCACGGTCGTGCCCGAGATCGACATGCCGGGGCACATGGAGGCCGCCATCGCCGCGTACCCTTGGCTCGGGGCCTGCGACCACGTGATCCATCCCCGCACCTGCTGGGGGATCTCCGAGCATGTGCTGCGGCTGGGCGAGCACCAGGTGCAGTTCTGCCGCGACGTGCTCGACGCCACGATGGAGCTCTTCCCCGGCTCCCCGATCCACATCGGCGGCGACGAGTGCCCGGGCTCCGAATGGCTGCTGGACCCCGTCTCACGAGAGACGATGGCCACCATCGGGGCCGACGACCCCGTTGCCGCGCAGGCGTGGTTCGAATCTGAGATCTGCGAGCACGTGACTGCCGCAGGGCGCAGGGTCGTCGCATGGGACGAGGTGCTCGAGGGTCACGTCCCCGAGGGGACGATCGTCATGGCCTGGCGGGACAGCCACGCCATCCGGCGCGCCGCCGAGCGTGGCCACGACGTCGTCGCCGCCCCCGCGGAGTACACCTATCTCGACCACGGCCAGTACCCGGGCGCCGATCAACCCCTGAGCATCGCGGGCCCAACGACGCTCGAGAAGGTCGCGGGGATGTCCAGCGAGTTGGACGAAGTCGTCTCCGACCTGCCGCAGCACGTGCTCGGCGGCCAGCTGCAACTGTGGACCGAGTACATCCGTACCTGGGCGCAGGCCGAGTACAGCCTGTGGCCGCGGGGCAGCTCGATTGCGCAGCAACTCTGGGCCGGCGGGCCAGCGGAGAGCGGAAGCATCCGCAGGCTCGGACCGCACCTGTCAAGGCTGACGGCCGCCGGCGCAAACTGGTGCCGGCCACCACTGGAGGAGGATCCGCGATGACCGTGGACACAGCGCATGGTCGGCCGCTCACGAATCCTGTCTCCGACGAGCTGCGGTCCGAGCTGCGGCTCTGGGCGTCACGGATCGCGGGAATGGTGGGGCAGGTGGCGGCCGACAGGTTCGAGCAACTCATGCTGGACACCTGGTGCACCACCATGAGCCCCACCGGCGACGGAGTGTTCGTGATCACCGGCGACATCCCCGCCATGTGGCTGCGTGACTCTTCCGCGCAGGCGCTCCCGTTCCTCCGCCTGGTCAACGTGCCCCAGGTGGCCGAGACGCTGCGCGGGATCGTGCGGGAGCAGTGGCGCTGCATCGCGCGCGATCCCTACGCCAACGCCTTCAACGCCGACGACTCGGGCGCGCACTTCGACGACGACGACTTGGACCTTCACCCAGGGGTCTGGGAACGCAAGTACGAGATCGACTCGCTGGCGTTTCCCGTCCAACTGGCCCATCACCTGTGGCGGGCCACCGGTGACCCGGCTCATCTCGACGGCCTCGTGCACCAGGGATGCCGCGGCATCGTCGACCTCTGGCGCAGAGAGCAGCGTCACGTCGAGCTGTCGGAATACCGCCACGTGCGCCCTTCCGAGCCCAGCGACACGCTCGGGGACGACGGACGCGGGACACCCGTCGCCGTCACCGGCATGACGTGGAGCGGCTTCCGACCCTCCGACGACGCCTGCGTCCACGGCTACAACATCCCTGCGCAACTGATGGCCGTGAAGACGCTTCGGCTGATGACCGAGTTCGCGGGTGTGTGGGGCGACGAGGCCCTCAACCGTGACGCGCGGGAGCTTGAGCGGCAGATCTGCGCAGGCGTCGAGCGGTTCGGCATGGTGGGCGATCGGTTCACCTACGAGGTCGACGGGCTGGGGGCCCAGCTGTGTATGGATGACGCGAACATGCCCTCATTGCTGTCGTTGCCGCTGGTCAGCGACGTAAGCGCCGACGACCCACGCTATGTGGCGACGCGGAGTTGGGTCCTGAGCGACCGTAACCCGTTCTTCTACAAGGGGAAGTTCGCGCAGGGGGTGGGCAGCCCACACACACCCGAGGGTCACGTCTGGCACATCGCGCTCGCGGTACAGGGTCTGACCGGAACCCCCGCGGAGGCGCACGCCTGCCTCGAGACGATCCTGGCCACCGACGGCGGCACCGGGTGGACGCATGAGAGCTTCGACCCGGATGACCCGACCACGTTCACCCGGCCCTGGTTCAGCTGGTCCAACGCCATGGCATGTGAGCTCATGATGACGCTGGCCGGGTAGCCCCCCGACGAAGCGCGTCGGTACCGGATGCGCGACTTCCGCAAGGCTGCGGCCACGAGCTGGGAGACCGTGAAGGCGCTCGGCTCAGCCAGCCGAGAATTGGTATGCCGCGGCCAACGACGTTGGGACGACGCTCACGCCGTCCCAACGTCGCAACCGTCAGAGGCGGGAGCGGAACTCCTCGTGCTGACGAATCACCGCATCCGGCACCTTGGCGCCCATCCGGGCAAGGAACACGTCGGTGTCGTCGGCCTCAGCGCTCAGCGCCTCAGGATCGATCGCGAACAGGGCCGCCCAGTCCTCATGGCTCACGCCCGCGGCGGCGTAGTCGATGGAACCCTCCACCGGCACCAGACCGAACGGCGACTCCACGGCGTCCGTCGTCCCCTCGATGCGCTCGGTGATCCACGCGAGGGCGCGGGAGTTCTCCGAGAACCCGGGCCACAGGAAGCGGCCGTCCTCGCCGCGGCGGAACCAGTTCACCTGGAAGATCAGCGGGGCGTTCGCCGTCTGGTTGAGCTTCTCGCCCACGTTCAGCCAGTGCTGCCAGTGATCGGCCATGTGCGTGCCGGAGAAGGGCAGCATCGCGAACGGGTCGCGGCGGAGTTCGCCCAGGGTTCCCTCGGCGGCGGCGGTCCGCTCGGAGGCGAGCGTCGCACCCATGTAGACGCCGTGCTCCCAGTCCCGGGCCTGCGCCACGAGCGGGACGTTGGTGGCGCGGCGCCCGCCGAAGATGATGGCGTCGATGGGCACGCCCGCCGGGTCGTCCCAGGTGTCCGCGATCGACGGGCAGAGATGGGCGGCCACGGTGAAGCGCGAGTTGGGGTGCGCCGCCGGGGTCTCCGATTCGGGCGTCCAGTCGCGGCCCTGCCAGTCGGTTAGGTGCGACGGCGCCTCGTCGGTCAGGCCCTCCCACCAGACGTCGCCGTCGTCGGTCAGGGCGACGTTGGTGAAGACGGTGTCACCCTCGATGGTCGCGATGGCCGTGGGATTGGTGGCATGGCCGGTCCCGGGCGCCACGCCGAAGAAGCCGGCCTCCGGGTTGATGGCACGCAGGCGGCCGTCCGGACCCTGAGCCATCCAGGCGATGTCGTCGCCGATGGTCTCGACCGTCCACCCAGGGATGGACGGACGCAGCATCGCGAAATTCGTCTTGCCGCACGCGCTGGGGAACCCGGCGGCCACGTGGAAGGAGCGACCCTCGGGGTTCGTCGCCTTCAGCAGCAGCATGTGGGCGGCCAGCCAGCCCTCCCCCTCGCCGATCTTGGAGGCGATGCGCAGCGCGAACCCCTTCTTGGCGAGGATGGCGTTGCCGCCGTAGGCCGAGCCGTAGGACCAGATCTCGCGGCTCTCCGGGTAGTGGACGATGTATTTGGTCTCGTTGCACGGCCACACGACGTCCTGCTCCCCGGGCAGCAGCGGCGCGCCGACGGAGTGGACCGCCGGAACCCACTCGGTGTGGGGACCGATCTGCGCCAGGGCGTCGGCCCCCATCCGGGTCATGATGCCGGTGCTGATCACCACGTACGGCGAGTCCGTGACCTGGACGCCCAAGCGAGCGAGCGGGCTGCCCACGGGCCCCATCGAGAACGGCACGACGTACATGGTGCGTCCCCGCATGGCCCCCTGGAACAGGCCGCCGAGCGTCTCGCGCATCTCCGACGGCGGGGCCCAGTTGTTGGTGGGGCCGGCGTCGTCCTCATGCTCGGAGCAGATGAACGTGCGCGATTCGACCCGGGCCACGTCGCTCGGGTTGGAACGGGCCAGGTAGCTGTTGGGGCGCTTGGCGGGGTTGAGCTTGATGAGCGTGCCGGCGGCGACCGACTCGTCGAGCATGCGCTGGCGCTCATCCGCAGAGCCGTCGCACCAGACAATGCGATCCGGCTGGGTCAGCTCGGCGATCGAGTCCACCCAGTCGACGATGCGGGAATCGGCGTTGTCGGGTGCGTGACGGGTGAGAGTGGCGGTGGCGGTCATGAGATTCTCCAACCTTGTGGGGTGTCGCTTCGGTGCGGGATGAGCTCTTGGTTTCACCATACGGAAGGGGGAGGGCGGTTCGGGTGATCAGAATGCTGTGAACTTCGAGCATTCTTCACGTATCGTGAACTCCATGGCAGATCTCTCCACACTCGGGCACCGCATCCGGCATTTCCGCACCAAGGCAGGTCTGACTCTGGAAGAACTGGGAGAGATCACAGGAACCGCCCCCAGCCAGCTGTCCATGATCGAGAACGGGCACCGCGAACCCCGGCTCTCCCTCCTGGAAGCACTGGCCAGCGCACTGCATGTGACAACCTCGCAGCTCCTCGCCGCTGAACCGCCATCCCCGCGGGCCGCGCTGGAGATCGAACTCGAGAAGGCGCAGGCCTCACCCGCCTACAGGGAACTCGGGCTTCCCGTGCTACGCCCAAGCCGTGCCATGTCCGACGCGACGCTCAAGACGATCGTGGGCCTGCACCGCGAGCTCGATCGGCGCGCCCGGATGGCGATCTCAACTCCGGAGGAGGCGCGGCGGGCCAACACCCAGCACCGCAGCGCCATGCGGGAGCGGAACAACTACCTGCCGGAGATCGAGGTGATCGCTGAGCAGGCCACCAAGGCCGTGCGGCACGCCTCAGGTGCGCTGACCCACCGCACCGTCGCAGAGATGGCCAGGCGGGTGGGGCTGACCATCGTGCACACCGACGACCTCCCCCACTCAGCGCGCGCGGTGGTCGATCGGGAACACGGCCGCATCTACATCCCCCCGGCATCCATCCCCGGCGGCCACGGTCTGCGGTCGCTCGCGTTGCAGGCCGTGGCCAACACCGTGCTCGGGCACCAGGAGCCCGTGGACTACGCCGACTTCCTGCGGCAGCGCTTGGAGGCCAGCTATTTCGCCGCGGCCTGCCTGATGCCGCGTTCCGCATCCGTGGACTTCCTGGAGCGCGCGAAACGGGACCGCAACATCGCCATCGAGGACTTCCGCGACACCTTCGGCGTCACGCACGAGGGCGCGGCGCTCCGGTTCACCAACCTCGCCACCCAGTACCTGGGGATCACGCTGCACTACCTGCGCGTCGAAGGCGACGGCAGCGTGGTGGGTGCGTACGAGAACGACGGTCTGCCGCTGCCCCAGGACGCGACCGGCTCCACCGAGGGCGAGGTGGTGTGTCGGCACTGGAGCGCACGCCAGGCGTTCTCCCGGACGACTCGCACCAGCGAGCACTACCAGTACACGGATACGCCCGCCGGCACATTCTTCGAGTCGACCCAGACCGGAACGGGAACCACCTCGGAGTTCTCGATCACACTGGGAGTCCCTTACGCCGAGTCGAAGTGGTTCCGGGGGCGGGAATCACAGACGCGCGCGGTGTCGACGTGCCCCGACGCGCGGTGCTGCCGCCGGCCGGAGGACGGGCTCAATGAGCGGTGGAAGGGTCAGGGATGGGCGTCGCCCAGAGTGCGGACCCACCTCTTCGCTCCGCTCCCCCAGGGGACGTATCCGGGCGTGGATGACCGCGAACTGTACGAGTTCCTCGACGCGCACGCACAGGACTGAGTGGTACGGGGCGCCGGGCCGCCGGGCCGTATGGTGGGCACGTCTAGTCGAGCGCTTTGGGAGTTCCCGTTTCAGCCTCACGAGCCTCCGAGCACAGGGGAACTGATTTTCACGAGCGGGGGTGTTGACACGGGCCCGGTTCCCGTCTAACCTTCACGTTATACGCATAACTCCGAGAGGTGTTCGATGGAGAACCAGCCCACCATGAACGACGTCGCCGCAGCCGCCGGCGTGTCGCAGGCCACGGTGTCCATGGTGCTCAACGGGGCCCAGACCGGGCGCGTCTCCGCCGCCACCACCCAACGGGTACTCGACGCCGCCAGGCAGCTCGGCTTCCGGACCAACGTCCACGCCAAGGTCCTGCGCGAGGGCAAGTCCCGGATGATCGGCCTCATCGGCGACGAGGTGGCCACCACCCCGTTCGCCGGCGAGATGATCCTCGGCGCCCAGCAGGAGGCCTGGCGCCAGGGGTACGTGTTGCTCACCGTCGACACCACGGGCGACCCGCGCCTGGAAAAGGCGGCCATCTCGACCATGCAGTCCTACCGCGTAGCCGGCGTCATCTACGCGGCGATGTACCACCGGCAGGTGGACGTCCCCACGGCCCTCGCCAACACCCCCACGGTCTGCGTCAACTCGCAGGATCTCACCGGCTCGGTCACCAGCATCTTCCCCGACGAGGTGGCCGGTGGCCGCGCGGCCGCCGACGTCCTCCTCAACGCGGGACACCGTCGCATCGCCATGATCAACATCTCCGAGGAGGGTTCCACCCTCCCAGCAGCGTCGGGCCGCCTCCAGGGATTCACCGAGGCCCTTCAGGAAGCGGGCATCACCCCCAACCCCCGACACCTGCGTTTCGGCCACGGCAGCTACGAAGAGGGCCTCACGTACGGCGCGGAGCTCCTGCGCCAGGGAGACCGCCCCACGGCCATCTTCTGCGGAAACGACCGCACGGCTCTGGGCGCTTACCACGCCGCCCAGCAACTCGGCCTCTCCATCCCCGACGACGTCAGCATCGTCGGCTTCGACAACCAGTCACTGTTGACCCCGATGTTCTCCCCGCGCCTCACGACGTTCCAGCTCCCGCTCGTGGAGATGGGGCGCCTCGCGGTCGCCGAGGTACTGAGCCGCAGCTCAGCGCCGAGGCGGCTCGCCGTCGAGTGTTCTCTCCAGTCCCGCGACTCCGTCGCGTTCGCAAAGGTCCCCGCATGACTACCACCCTCGCCGCACCCGCCCAGATCCAGCCCCCGGGCCAATCCAGCAAAGCCGCTGCGTCCCCACCGCCGCGAAGGCGCGTCTCGCGCCGCACGGCGATTCTTCGCTCGTGGCAGTTATACGTATTACTCGCGCCTGGCCTCGTTTACCTGATCATCTTCAAGTACTGGCCCATGTACGGCGCCCAGATCGCGTTCCGCAACTACAACCCGGCCTCGGGATTCACGGGGAGCCCCTGGGTGGGCCTCATGCATTTCGAGCGATTCATCAACTCGTTCCAGTTCGAGGAACTCCTGGTCAACACCCTGACCATCAACACCGTCGGCCTGCTCGTCGCCTTCCCGGTGCCGATCGTCCTGGCGCTGATCGTCAATCAGCTCTCCTCGGCGCGGTTCAAGAAGATGGTGCAGACAGTGCTGTACGCGCCGTCGTTCATCTCCGTGGTTGTGGTCGTGGGCATGATCTTCCTGCTCTTCAGCCCGGGCGCAGGCATCGTCAACAACGTCATCGAACTCTCCGGCGGAGATCCCGTCTTCTTCATGGGCGACCCGGACTGGTTCCGGCCCCTGTACATCGGCTCGGATGTCTGGCAGAACGCAGGCTTCTCGATGATCATCTACCTCGCGGCGCTGACGGCCATCGACCCCTCGCTGCATGAGGCCGCAAAGATGGACGGCGCCAACAAGTTCCGCCGGATCTGGCACATCGACATCCCCGGCATCCTGCCAGTGGTGACGATCCTCTTCGTCCTGGCCATCGGCAACATCTTCAACCTCGGGTTCGAGAAGGTCTACCTCATGCAGACCCCGCTCAACCTCGAGACCTCCGAGATCATCAACACCTACGTGTACAAGGCGGGCCTCCAGCAGGCGCAGTTCAGCTACTCGGCCGCCATCGGGCTGTTCAACTCGGTCCTCAACCTCATCCTTCTCGTGACGTTCAACTTCGTCGCCAAGAAGGCCAACCAATCCTCTCTCTGGTGAGCCCCATGACCACGACCACTGCACCCCTGCCCCCGGCGTCGTCCCTGGCGAAGCCCCGCGACGGCGTCGCCACCCGCATGGCCGACCCCCTGTTCAACATCCTCAGCGTCAGCATCCTCGTGATCGCCGTCGTGCTGATCATCTACCCGCTCTACTTCATCCTGATCGCCTCGGTCAGCGACCCCAACCTCATCGCCCAGGGCAAGGTGTGGCTACTGCCCAGCGGCTTCACCCTCGAGGGCTACCAGACCCTGTTCGCCAACGATGCGATGCTGCGCGGCTTCGGCAACTCGCTGCTCTACACGGCCGTCGGCACCCTGGTCAGCGTCTCGATCACCCTGACGACGGGCTACGCCCTCTCACGCCGCGACATGCCGGGCCGCAGCCTCTTCATGATCCTGTTCATCATCACGATGTTCTTCGACGGCGGCCTCATCGCCCGCTACCTCGTGGTCCGCGACCTCGGCCTGCTCGACACCATGTGGGCGGTCATCCTGCCAGGCGCGGTCGGGGTCTGGAACCTCATCATCGCGCGTACCTTCTTCGAGACCAACGTGCCGCCGGAGCTACGGGAGGCGGCGCAGATCGACGGCGCCAACGACTTCCGGTTCTTCTTCCGGATCGCCCTCCCCCTCACCAAACCGCTCATCGCACTGATGGCCATGACGCACATCGTGGCGTACTGGAACTCCTACTTCGACGCGATGATCTACCTCAACGACGAGGCGATGTACCCGCTGCAGCTGGTGCTGCGCAACGTGCTCGTCGAGTCGCAGGCATCAGCCTCGCTGGACACCGGATCCATCGACTCCTACGCCGCCGCACAGCGCCTGGGCGAACTGATCAAGTACGGAATGATCGTCGTCTCCACGGTGCCGCTGCTCATCATCTTCCCCTTCCTTCAGAAGTACTTCGTGAAGGGCGCCACCCTCGGCGCCCTCAAGTGACCCCACCCCCGAAAGGACACATCAATGATGATCAAACGACGCAGCATCCTCGCCGGGATCGCGGCACTGGCCGCCTCAGGCCTGGTCGCCGCCTGCTCCAACGGATCCGACGCCGGGTCCCTGCCCGCCGACGGGTCCGACGCCTTCGGCTTCAACAGCGAGGGCCTCCCCATCACCGACAAGGCCCTCCCCCTCGTCTTCTCCGGCACCAAGTCCGCGCTGGCGCCCGACTACGAGACCATGGCGCTCGTCCAGCGGTGGAAGAGCGACACCAACATCGACATCGCGTGGAACAACCTCCCGGACAACGTCTACGCCGAGAAGAAGAACCTCATGCTGGCCTCCGGCGACCTACCCGACGCGCTGTTCAACACCGGCCTGACCGACAGCGACGTGGTGACCAACGGCTCCAACGGCACCCTCATCCCGCTCGAGGACCTCATCGACGCCCACGCCCCGATCCTCAAGGGCATCCTCGATGCCCGCCCGGACATCCGCGGCGCCATCACCGCCTCCGACGGCCACATCTACACCCTGCCCGCCGTCGAGGAGCTGGGCATCCTCGCCTACCCGAACTTCCTCTTCGTCAACAAGACGTGGCTCGACGAGGCGGGCCTGCCAGTGCCCACCACCATCGACGAGTACGAGGCCGCCCTGCGGGCGTTCAAGGCCCGCGGCGCCGGTGTCGTCCCGCTGTCGTTCCGCGTCGACTCGTTCTGCGCCAACGTCGCCGACCTCATCGCGGCCATCGGTGGCCTGCCGGACAACAACGACCACCGCATCGTCCAGGACGACAAGGTGATCTTCACCGCCGCCCGCGAGGAGTGGCGCACCGCCGTGAAGCGTCTCGGCGAGTGGTATCAGGAGGGCCTCATCGACCCCGAAAGCTTCTCTCAGGACGACTCCACGTACCTGGCCAAGGGCAAGGCCGACCCGATGAGCCTCGGCTCGTTCATCTGGTGGGAGATGAAGGAGGCCGTCGGCGAGGACCGCGTGGCTGACTACGCCCACATCGGCGTCCTCAAGGGCTTCGACGGCGCGCAGCGCGCGTCCGTGTCCAACTACGCCGAGATCAACCGCGGCGCCTTCGCCATCACCAGCGCCAACAAGTACCCGGCCGCCACCATGCGCTGGGTGGACCGACTGTACGACCCCGTCATGTCCGCCGAAACCCGCTGGGGCCCGATCGGCGTCACGATGGAGAAGAACGCCGACGGCATCCTCGTCCAGATCCCGGCCAAGGAGGGCGAGTCCGAGGGCGAGCGCCGCCAGCAGGTGGCCCCGATGGGCCCCTGCATCACCACGCGCGAGCACTTCGAGACGGTCGTGGCCCCCGAGCCGCGCGCCAAGGAACGCCAGGACATGTGCCAGGAGTTCTACGAGCCCCACCGCGCCAACGACGCCTACCCGCCGGTCATGCTGAGCAACGAGGAGCTCCAGCAGATCGCCGATGCCCAGACCGAGATCAACACCTACGTGGGCCGGCAGTTCGCGACGTTCATCGTCGAGGGCAACATCGACGCCAAGTGGGACGGTTACGTCGCGCAACTCGAGTCCATGGGCCTGTCCAAGGTGGTGGAGGTCTACCAGGCCGCCTACGACCGCTACAAGAGCGCCTGATCGTTCACCCACTCCGACGAGGTTCTTCTTCTGATGCTGCACACCCCCCACTACCGTCCCGCAATCCACTTCACGCCGCGGTCCACCTGGATGAACGACCCCAACGGCCTCATCCGCCACAAGGGCCTCTACCACCTGTTCTTCCAGAACAACCCGGACGGCCGCACGTGGGGCAACATCGGCTGGGGGCACGCGGTGTCGTCGGACCTCCTGGAGTGGGAGGAGCTGCCCATGGCCATCCCCGCCACCGCGGAGGAGATGGCGTTCTCGGGGTCCGTCGTCTGGGACCGGGACAACACGTCCGGTCTGGGCGACGGGCCCGAGGGCCCGCTGGTGGCACTGTTCACCAGCTCCTACACCGCCGGTCACCCTCAACGGGCGGGGCTGCAGGCACAGTCACTGGCCTACAGCCTCGACGACGGGCTCACCTGGAGCCGGTATCCGGGAAACCCGGTGCTGGACCGGGGCTCGAAGGAGTTCCGCGACCCCAAGGTGTCGTGGCACGCGCCCACCGGCCGCTGGGTGATGGTGACGGTGGAGGCGGTGGACCGGCAGGTGCTGATCTTCTCCTCCTCCAACCTCATCGACTGGGTCCAGGAGAGCAGCGTCGGTCCCTTCGGGGAGCCGGGACTGCTGTGGGAGTGCCCTGACCTGATCGAGGTGGACATCGAGGGGTGCGGGGTGTCGCGGTGGGTGCTGCTGCTCAGCACCAATCCCGGCGGCTTCGCGGGCGGATCCGGCATGCAGTACCTCGTCGGGGACTTCGACGGCGGCGTCTTCACGCCCGACGCGCGCGGGCTGCGCTGGTTCGACCACGGCCCCGACATGTACGCCGCCGTCTCCTTCCAGGGCGCCGACGAGCCCACCGTGCTGGGCTGGATGAGCAACTGGACCTACGCCAACGACACCCCGACGCGTCCCTGGCAGTCGGCGATGACCCTGCCGCACACGCTCACGCTGACGCCGGCCGAGGGTGGCCCGGTGCTGCGGCACACGCCCGTGTACCCCGTCGTGATGCCTGAGGGAACGCACCGGGTGGAATTCGAGTTCCTGGGCGCCGGTGAGGTCGTCCTGGAGACCGGCGACGACGACGCGATCAGCCGGTTCGTGTTGCGGCGCCTGCCGGACGGTGACCTGGTGGTCGACCGGAGCGCGGCCGACCCGCACGGCGTGCACGCGGGGATCAGCGTGACGCCACCCATCCCGCTCCCGGACGGTCGGGTTGCGGGTGTGCTGATCGAGGACCACGGGCTGATCGAGGTGTTCCTCGACGGCGGGAGGGTCGCGGTGACCACGCAGACGTTCCCCCACGTCGGCCCGGTACGGGTGAGGGCGTCCGGGCTGGCACAGACATGGACGCCCGACATCGTCGAGGCAGCAGGTGCCCCCCTCGCTGTCCGGTAGATGTGACGGCGAGTACGCCACCACATCTACCACTGCGGTTCGGCGCTGAGCGCGGCGGATCGCTGCCCAGCGCACAGGCTCGGCCTACGATGGAAGAGACGCGACGCCCGGCTCCCAGCCGGGACCCGCTGGGAGGTGGAGCGAGATGATCCCCGTCCGAATCGCAGGGCTTGCCCTGGACACGAGGTCGCTGCCGGTGGTGATCCTCAAGCCCATCGACGAGGAGGCCGGCCAAGGGCGGATGCTCCCCATCTGGATCGGGGGCCTGGAGGCCGCTGCGATCTTCGCCGGCGCCGAGGGCACCCCACCCCCGCGCCCCATGACCCTGGATCTGATGCGCGCCATCATCGAGGTGCTCGACGCCGAGGTGGAGCGCATCGCCGTGACCAGAATCCAGGACGGCACGTTCTACGCCGAGATCACGCTCAACACAGCCAGCGGCCAGCGGGTGCTCGACGCCCGCCCGTCGGACGCGATCGGGCTGGCGCTGCGGACCGGCTCGGTGATCTGGGTCGCGGAGGCGGTGCTCGGCGAGGCTGGGATCGCGGACGAGCGGGAGGAAGCGGTGGACGAGGAGGCTGAGGTCGCGGCGTTCAGCGAGTTTCTCGCCAACGTCGACCCGGAAGACTTCCAGGGCTGAGCAGGACGGCCGCCGGCGCCCGGTCGACGAGGTGTCCCCGGACGCCTGGCGGGGCCTCACTCAGTCCGGGTCAGTGCCGAGAGCCACGACGAGGGCCACCACCGTGCCGGCCACTGCCAGCGCTCCCGCGACCACCCACCAGGGGCCGAGAAGGCCGTCGGGCAATGCGGCCACCGCCGTGACCAGCGCCCCCGCCGCGACACTCGCGCCCACGAACACCACCGCTCCTCGCGCCATGCGACCAGCGGCACGGGGCGTGATCGTCGCGTACGACGGCGCGGCCGCAGCGAACGCCGTGGTCAGGTGAAAGACCGCCACCACCGCCGCGATCACGAGCCACTGCCACCACGACGCGCCCGCTCCCCCGGCCAACCACGACAGCGCGACGACGGCGACGAGCCCCAGCGACGCCGCGGAGTCCGGCCGCGCCACGGACGCGAACGCCAGCAGCACCGTCGTCACCAGGAGCGCCGTCGAGACCACCACCGGGAACCACAGCGCGCACAGGACTGCCGCGCCGAGCCCCGAGGAGAGGACGATCATCCGCAGCACCCACTGCTGGCCGCTGGTGATCCGCAGTGCGTAGATCCACCCCGCGACGAGTTCGGCGAGGTCCCTCATCGGCCGAGCACCCGCCTCGGGGCGGAACGGGCCGCCTCCATCGAGAGGAGCACGCTCGCGAGGCTGCTGGTTCCCCGCCACGGCGTGACAGGGATGCCGATGGTCCGCAGCCGCTCGATGGCGTCGTCGCGCTCCATCCGCCGGATCATCCACGCCTCGCCCAGGAACGTGTCGCGCCGGAACGACGCGATGTCCTCGAATCGCCCGATGCCCTCCGGCAGAGTGTCCACCCCGATCACCTCGGCGCCCAGCCGGCGCAGGCGCACCAGCTCGTCCTGCGACTCCCGCTCCAGCAGCGGTGAGCAGAAGAACACCAGCATCCCGCTCGTCACCGTGCCCACCGGCCGCAGCATGTCCCAGTCCGGCACGCTGCGATTCGCCCGCGACAACTGGTTGAGCACCACCCGCGCCTGACGCGGCCCGGTCCCGGAGCGGACGTGACCGATCCGTCGGCCCAGGTCATGGATGGCCACTCGATCACCGAAGCCGACGTAATGCCGGGAGATCGCCGCGATCGCCCGCACCGTCGCGTCGAGGCTGGTGGGTTCCGCGGGAGCGGCGGGGACCACGTCGAGGAGGGTGTCGGCGACGATGAGCACATCGGTGTCGCGCTCGGTGAGCGTCGAGTTCACGTGCACCTTCCCCAGCCGCGACGTCACGCGCCAGTTGATCCGCCGCAGCCTGTCGCCGGGGCGGAACTCGCGCACGTCCGCCAGGTCGCTGCCGTCGCCACGGTGCCGCGAGCGGTGCATCCCGACGATGCCGATCGGGTGCGCCACCCCGCTCCCACCCTCCAGCGTCGACGACGCGGGCCGGACCGTGACCTGGGCCCTGGGCAACGCCGTCGAGGCGCGCCAACTTCCGCTGAGATCGGTCACGGCGACGACCCCTGGGCCCACGTCGTAGCGGCCCCAGCGCTCAGGCTGCACCGCGACCCGCACGCCCTCAGGCACCGCAGCATCCAGCGCAGTGCCCGAGTCGGGCTCCAGCGCGATCCCCGGCCGCACGGGCCACTGCACCGCCACGAGCGCCGACGGCCATGCCCCGACCGCCCGCGCCACCAGCGGCACCGACTCCCCCTCCGGAATCACCACCGCCCTGGGCCGCACCTCCAGCTCAGGCTCGGCCCGCCGCCGGCCCCACCATCCCCACGCCAGGTGCACGACGAACGGCGCCATCAGGACCACGACGTCGGCCCGCTGGGCGACGATCGCGAGCACCCCCGACACCGCCGCGGCCGCGAGGGACCGCAGCAAGGCCGGGGTGTGCGAGACGCGCATCAGAGGGTCTCCGCGTCGGGCACCGGCACAAGGTCCAGGACAGCCCGGACGATGGACTCGGGCGCCACGTTGTTCAGCCACAGCTCGGGGCGGATGACGATCCGGTGCCCGAGCGCGGGCACGGCGAGGCGCTTGATGTCCTCGGGGATGACGAAGTCGCGGCCCTCGATCAGCGCCAGCGCCCGCGAGCACAGCAACAGCGCCAGCGATCCACGGGGAGACGCCCCCACCAGCGTGTCCTGGTGCTCACGCGTGGCGCGCACCAGGTCGATGGCGTAGCGACCCACGGACTCGGCCACGTGGACGTTCTCGACGCAGTCCTGAACGGCGAGCAGGCCTGCCGGATCGAGGACCGGCGCGACGACGACCTCCTCGCGTCTGCGCTCCATCCGCCGCCCCAGCACATCCCACTCCTCGTCGAGCGACGGATACCCGAAAGCCAGCCGCAGCAGGAACCGGTCCAGCTGCGCCTCGGGCAGCGGGTAGGTGCCCTCGTGCTCGATCGGGTTGGCGGTGGCCAGCACGTGGAAGGGTCGCGGCAGGACGAAGGTGTGCCCCTCGACGGTGACCTGCCGCTCCTGCATCGCCTCCAGCAGCGCGGACTGCGTCTTGGGCGGGGTGCGGTTGATCTCGTCCGCCAGGAGCAGGCCCGTGAAGATCGGGCCCGGGCGGAAGCTGAACTCGGCCTTGTTCTGGTCGAAGATGTAGGAGCCGGTGAGGTCGGCGGGCAGCAGGTCGGGGGTGAACTGGGCGCGGGTGAACTCGAGCCCGAGCGCCTGGGCCAGGGACCGGGCCGCCAGCGTCTTGCCGAGCCCGGGAAGGTCCTCGAGCAGCACGTGTCCGCCGGCGAGGACGCCGGCGAGGACCAGGGTCATCTGGTCGCGCTTTCCCACCAGGGCGGTGTCGACGGCGTCGAGGACCTGCTGCACGAGCGCGGCGGCCTGCGCCTGGGTGAGCGCGGTGGGGGTGCTCATAGCGAATCGATCTCCTTGAGGTGGGCGTGCAGGGTCTTGCGGTTGAGGACCTGCGGATGCTCTGCCTCGGCGCTGCGCAGGTAGGCCAGCAGCGCGGGCGAGAGGTGGGAGCCGGCGTCCCCGAGGGGGTCGGTGTGCGGTGATGGCCTGGTGATGCGGCCGGAGGTGACGAGCCGCCTGACGGTGAGCTCGGCCAGTTGGCGGGCGACGCGGCGGGAGTCGAATCCGCGGCCGGGCTGCGCGTGGGCGAGAACCGACGCGAGGCGGCGGGTGCGGATGTCGGCCTGGAAGTGCGGCGAGCGGGTGTGCCAGGAGGGTTGCTGCCATTCGGGTGGTTCGGGCGCCGGCCGCGCGTGGGTCAGTGCCCATGAGGCGGCCGCGGCCACGGCACCGGCCAGGAGCGCGAGGGTGGGGTCGACGCGGAGGTTGGCCAGGTCGTCGAGGAGGATCACGAGGGCCGCGGCGGCGACGCCCACAGCCAGTCTCGCGATCAGGCTTCGCCCGGGCGTCACGGCCTGCCCCGTCCGCTGAGTTGCTCGCTGAGGGCCTCGAGGGCTGCGATGGCACGGTCGCGGTCGGCGTCGGTCAGCTCGTGCGTGGAGAACATCGCCTGCCGGTAGAGCTCGGCGAGCGCCTCGAGGGCGGGGGCGTCGACGGCGGCGTGGCTGAGCACGTCGACGGTGAACTCCCGCGACGTCTGGGACGGCCGGCGGATGATGCCGGAGGAGACGGCCACGCGCTCGAGGCGCCGCCAGCACTCGATGACGGCGCCGTCGACGGCGAGACCCCGCCTGAGCTCCTCAGCTGCCTCCTCCAAGGTCTCGGCCAGCTCCTCGTCGTCGATCTCGGGGATGTCGGCCTCATTGCCGGTGGGTTCAGCCGCGTGCCGGCGCTCGGTGCGGATGAGCTCGCCGGAGAGGCGGTGGAGGAAGGCCGCGATGAGCGCGAGGATGGCGGCGGCGGCGAGGATCCGGACCACGTCGTCGGCCCAGTCCGGCAGGACGAGCGGCTCCTGGTCCGGCATCGGGAACAGCGGAGACTGTGACGGCAGGATGTCCATGGTCGGCAAGGGAAGCGCGGGCTCGAGCGTCGCGGTGGGGGTGGGTCTGGGGAGCACCTCGACGAGCGGGGGTCGCGGGCTGTTGGCGCCCAGGGCCACGAGGAGGAGGACCACGATCGCGACGGCCAGCGCGAGGGGGAGGGTTCCGCCTCCCCGCGGCGGCATCGGTGCGCTCACAAGGCAGGAGTCTACGGACAGGGTCGCGGCGGATGTTCCTCCAGAACAGTCTTCGGCACCTGCAAGCGGGCGAGAACGCTTCTGGAGGAACAATCACCGCACGTCAGGCTCGGGGCACCCGGGGGACTGACCCGGTCTGGCGAGGGGCCGAACCTGGTCAGGCGGGGGAAGCGGTCAGACTGCGCTGATCGCGCCTCCACATGCCCCGCGTCGAATCCAGCACGTCGGTCACCGCGTCGCGGGCCGCCGCGACCACGTCACCGAGCTGGCTGTGGCCGGGGCGCTTGTTCGGCAACGAGTACCTGAAGACCTTCGCCCACGCCGACCCAACCTGCCTGTGCATCGGGCCGGTCACGTAACGCAGGCCGTAGCGCTCCATCAGCGCCTTGATCCTGGGCGCGATCTCCGCGTAGCGGTTGCTCGGCATGTCCGGGAACAGGTGGTGCTCGATCTGGTGCGACAGGTTCCCGCTCATGATGTGCATCAGCTTGGAGCCGGAGATGTTGGCCGAGCCGAGCATCTGCCGCACGTACCACTCGCCGCGGGTCTCACCCTCGATGGACTCGGTCTCGAACGTCTCCACCCCCTCGGGGAAGTGGCCGCAGAAGATCACCGAGTGCGTCCACACGTTGCGGGCGGTGTTGGCGATGGCGTTGGCCAGGAGCGTGGCGGGCGCCGACGGGCCGGACAGCAGAGGATGCACCACGTAGTCCTTACCCATCTGGGATCGGATCTTCTTGAACACCTTCGCCAGGTCCTCCTTGAAGACGGCCTTGTCCTTGGTGCCCTCCTTCCAGCCCTTGAGGTCGAGGTCGTAGGCCGCGATGCCGTACTCGAAGAACAGCGCCGTGAAGAAGTTGGTCACCGGCTGGAACACGTGGAGCAGCTTCCACTCCTGGTCCGGGTCCACGCGCAGCACGTTGTAACCGAGGTCGTTGTCCATGCCGACGACGTTGGTGTAGGTGTGGTGCTCGACGTTGTGCGACTTCTTCCACTGCTCCGCAGGCGAGGCGAAATCCCACTCCCAGGTGCTGGAGTGGATCTTGTCGTCGCGCATCCAGTCCCACTGGCCGTGCAGGATGTTGTGGCCGATCTCGGTGTTCTCGATGATCTTCGCCACCGTCAACCCGGTGGTCCCGGCCACGAAGGCCGGCGGGAACTTCGAGAACAGCAGCACGACTCGGCTGGCCAGTTCCAGCGACCGCTGGATCCTGATCATCCGGCGGATGTAGGCGGCGTCGTCGGCTCCGCGGCCGGCCATGATCTCGTCGCGGATGGCGTCGAGCTCGCGCCCGATGTCCTCGATGTCCTCGGGGCTCAGGTGCGCGATGGGGTTGGGCTTGCCCGTGGTGGAGGTCTCGGGGCGGGCCTCGGGGCGGGTGGTGGTGATGCGGTTCGAGCGGGTGGTTGTGGCAGTCATAGTCAGGCTTTCAGATGCGGAGATGGCATGCGCCAGCAGCAGCCGACACACAGGTCTGGATGAGGACCGGGTCCTCCGGGTTGGCGGTGGTGAGGTCTCCGGTGCGGAGGTCGCGGACGCTGCCCTCGGTCATCGGGACGACGCAGTTGAAGCAGATGCCCATCCGGCAGCCCGACGGCATCAGGACGCCGGCATCCTCGCCCGCGTCGAGGATGGTGGTGGAGGCGTCGGCTGTCGTGGTGATCCCGGACGTCGTGAACGTGACGTCGCCACCCTCGCCGACCGCGTGGATCCGGGGGCGGAAGCGTTCGGTGTGCAGGCGGTCGCGGAGGCCTGCGTCGGCCCAGTGGGATTCGGCGTCGTCGAGGAGTGCGGTGGGGCCGCACGCCCAGGTGTCGCGGCTTCGCCAGTCCGGAACCACGACGTCGAGATCGGTCACGGCCAGGATGCCGTCCTGCTTCGTGAAGCGGGTGAGCAGGCGGATGCGGCCTTGCCTCGCCAGGGAATGCAGCTCGGGGAGGAAGAGCATCTCGGCGGGCGTGGGTGCGGAGTGGACGACGACGACGTCTCGGGGCAGCGGCTGGTTGCGCAGCATCCCCATGACTGGGGTGATCCCGCTGCCGGCCGTGAGGTAGAGCACCTTGTCAGGGACGTGGACGGGGAGGACGAAGTCTCCCGTGGCCTGGTCCAGCAGAATCACGGTACCCGCGCGGAGGTGGTTGAGAACGTAGTTGCTGACCTTGCCGTCGGCGATGGCACGGACGGTGATGGTGATGGTGTCGGTGGTGCCGATGGGGCTGGTGATCGAGTAGGCGCGCCACTGGCGCACCCCGTCGACGTCCACCCCGATCCGCGTGTACTGGCCGGGGCGGTGGGGCCGCCAGCCGCGGCCGGGCTTGATCGTGACGGTGGTGGAGGTGGGCGTCTCGCGCCTGACGTCCAGGACGCGGCCCCGGAGGTCCGCCCCGGAGCGGAGCGGGTCGATGAGATCGACGAAATCCTCGGGCAGCAGGGGGGTCGCGATGGCCTCCGCGACCCTGCGCGCCCCGGCACCGAGACGCGTCAACGCGCGCTTGACGGTGGAGCCGGTCACCTTGGGCGGGGCGACGAGTTCGCCCTGAGAGGTCATGCACCCATCGTAACCTACGGTTGCGTAGGTTACGCTTCTCGATCCTTTCCAGGGCACCCCGACCGCACTGCTGCGTATGGTCGGTGGTATGGCTGAGCGCATGGTCGACGCGGTGGTGATCGGGGCGGGACACCACGGCCTGGTGGCCGCGACCCTCCTGGCCGACGCAGGCTGGGACGTCCTGGTACTCGACGGTCGGGACAGGCCCGGAGGCGCCGTCGCGCATCGTGAGATCGACGGATTCGTGATGGACGAGTTCTCCTCCTGCTACCCGCTGGGCAAGGCCTCCCCCGTGCTGCAGGCGCTGGAGTTGGAGCGCCACGGACTTCAATGGGTGGACCGGCGCCCCGCGGTCGTCCACGTGTCCTCCGGCGGGGACCGGCTCGGGTCCGCCGTCGAGGCGACCCCGGATGACACCGCCGCGGCCCTCGACGCCGACCACCCCGGCGACGGCGAATCATGGCTGAGGCTGGTCTCGGGCTGGCGTCGCGTCAAGGAACCACTGCTCGACGCGCTGCTCAGGGGTTGGCCTCCGCTCGGCGCCGATGCCCGCCTGGCCCGCGTGCTGGGCGCCGGCGGGCTGATGGACTTCGCGCGCTTCGCCCTGTTGCCGTCGGGCCGGATGGGCGAGGAATGGTTCGGCGGTGCGCGGGCGCGCGACATCCTGGCCGGCAACGCCATGCACGCCGACGTCTCGCCGCTGGCGCCGGTCAGCGGGTTGCTGGGGTTCATCATGACGATGCTGGCGCAGGACGTGGGCTTCCCCGTGCCGCGCGGTGGTGCGGGGGCGCTGGCGGGGGCGCTGGCGTCGCGGGCGCGGACCGCCGGCGCTGTGGTGCGCCTCGGCTCGCCCGTCGTCGGCATCACGGTCGGCGGCGGGCGGGCCGACGGGGTGCGGCTGGCCGACGGCACCACGGTCCGCGCGCGCCGGGCCGTGGTCGCGGACGTCTCGGCGACGGCGCTCTACAGGCGGCTGCTGCCCTCCGACGCGGTGCCATCGGGGCTGCTCGCGCGGCTTGAGCGGTTCGCCTGGGATCCTCCGACGCTCAAGCTCAACCTTGCGCTGACCGGTCCCATGCCGTGGCGGGCGTCGCGGGCGCGGGAGGCCACCGTCGTGCATGCGGGGTTGTCGGCGCAGGAGTTGGTGCGCTGGCACGCGGACATCGCGGCGGGAACGGTCCCCGCGCGGGCGTTCGCGCTGGTGGGGCAGATGACGACGGCGGATCCGACGAGGTCGCCGTCGGGTACCGAGTCGCTCTGGGCCTACACGCACCTCCCGGTCACAGGGCCCGAGGGTGCGGCGAGGTCGCTGGCCACCGTGCAGGCGATGCTCGACGAGTTGGCTCCGGGCTGGCGCGACCTCGAGCGGGGGCGCTGGATCCAGACCCCCGCGGACCTGCACGACGCCAATCCCAACCTCGCAGACGGCGCCCTCGGCGCGGGCACCTCACAACTGTTCCAGCAGGGTCCCTGGCGGCCCATCGCCGGGCTCGGAGGCCCGGCCACGCACATCGACGGGCTCTACCTCGCCTCTGCCGCCACCCATCCCGGCGGCGGCGTGCACGGCGGGGCGGGCTTCAACGCGGCGAGGGCCGCCCTGCGTGGCGCGGCGTGGTGGTCGCGGCCGGGGAGCCGGGCGACGACGCGGGCGCAGCTGTGGCTGCATCGCCGCGACCCCGTGTTCTGACCCGCGCCTCAGAGCACCCGGCTCAGCACCTGGCCGTTGGCGAACTCGATCCACTCGACCTCTCGATGGCCGCGACCCTCCAGCACCGCCAGCAGGATCCGCAACGTGTCGCCGTGGGAGACGATCGCCAGTTCGTCGTGGGCGTGAGCGTCGCGGAGCTGCCCGACGAGCACGGCCATGCGCGCATGGACGTCAGCCACCGACTCTCCCCCGCCCCACCGCACTTCGCTGATGTGCAGCCCCTCGGGGACGGGTTCCTCCCGGAGGTCGTCGTAGCTGACGCCCTCGAGGGAGCCGAGCGCCTGCTCGCGGAGGAGGGCGGTGTGCCGGACCGGGGCCCCTGCCCTGGCCGAGATCACGTCCGCCGTCTGCACCGCGCGGAGTTGGTCCGAGGTGACGACGGCGGCCAGCCGGGCGCCGTCGAGGGCGCGGGCGGCGGCCGCGGCCTGGCTGAGCCCGAGCTCGGTGAGCGGCACGTCCATCCGCTGGCCCTGGAGCCGGCGCTGCTGGTTCCACGTCGACTGTCCATGGCGGACGAGGTGGAGGATCACGGGACGAGTCTAGGGTGCGGTATCTGTTCCTCCAGACGAGCATCCGGCCCCCTCACGGCGCCTAGCGGCCACCTGGAGGAACAGATACCGCAGGATGCCCTACCAGCCCCGGCCGGTGGGTCCCGGCGACGGCTCGGCGGCGCCGTCGACGAAGGGCCCTGCGCCGCCCGGCCAGGCCTTGGCGTCGCGGCCGGTCACCCACCGGTAGCCGATGGTCAGGCGCGCGGATTCGCCCTCGATGGCCGCGGCGTCCGGGCGCGCGTCACTGCCCACCAGGACCAGATTGCCGAACCGTTTTCCCTTGTGAACCACGGGTTCCATGCCGACGAGGAGATGCGGCCAGCGGTGGGCGAGCCCTCCGGCGAGGCGCTTGCTCCATGCGAACGGGGCGCGGTCGGTGGCGTTGAAGATCACCACGGCCTCGTTTCGCGTCACCCGACGGAGGTCGTCAAGGCACTCGGCGGTCGCGAGTTCGCCCGGCACCTGAGGGCCGTCGAACGCGTCGACCACGATGACGTCCGCCCAGGCCTCCGGCATGGCGGCCAGCCCGGCACGACCGTCGACGTCGCGGACCTTGATGCCCGAGCGCGGCGGGAGGGGGATCTTGCGGCGGACCTCCTCGGTGAGGTCGGCGTCGGGCTCGCACACCACCTGCGCCGTGCCGGGGCGCCGCCACGCCACCCAGCGCGGGATCGACATGCCCGCGCCGCCGAGGTGGACGACGCGGAGGCGCCTCTCTGCGGGGGCGTCGAGGACGGTGTGGTCCAGCACCATCGCGATGTGCTGGACGTACTCGAAGGCCAGGAAATCCGGCCGTGCAGGGTCCACCCAGGACTGCGAGGTCGGGCCGAATCGCACCCAGAACGCGCCTGGGGTGTCGCGGTCTGGGATGAGGCGGTCCACCCGCCGAGCCTAGTGGGCCGGCTGACGGCGAGGGGGCGGCTCGCCCGGCCCGACGCGGCCGCGGCGTAGACTCCGCCACGCCATGAGCACCTCCCGCCGCATCCTCGCCCTCGCCGTTCCGGCGTTCGCGGCACTGGTGGCGCAACCGCTCATGATGCTCGCCGACACGTGGATCGTCGGTCACCTCGGCACAGTCCCCTTGGCCGGCCTCGGCATCGGCTCGGGACTGCTCACCACCGTCACCGGGCTGATGATCTTCCTTGCCTACGGATCGACGGCCGTGGTCGCGCGGCAGATCGGCGCCGGCCGGCGGACGCACGGCATCGGGCTCGGGGTGCAGGCGATGTGGCTGGCCGGGCTGATCGGACTCGTCGTCGGCGCAGCGGTGTGGGTGACCGCCCCGTGGCTGGCGGCCGGACTCGGCGCCGCGGGCGAGATCCACACGCAGGCGGTCACCTACCTGCGCTGGTCCATCCCCGGCCTGCCCGGGATGCTGGTCATGCTCGCCGCGACCGGCACCTTCCGCGGCCTGGCGGACGCCCGCACCCCGTTGGTGCTGTCCGTCGGCAGCGCCGCGCTCAACCTGGCGCTCAATGCCGCGCTGGTCTTCGGTGCGGGGATGGGGATCGCGGGTGCGGCGCTCGGCACGGCGCTGGCCGAGACGGCGCTCGGGTCCACGGCCGCGGCGTTGGTGGCGCTGCAGGCCCGTCGATCCGGGGCCCGGCTGCGCCCGTCATCGGCGGAGATGAGGCGGAGCCTGGCCGTCGGTGTCCCGCTGCTGCTGCGGACCGTGACGCTGCGGGTGGCGCTGCTCATCACCACATACGTCGCGGCGGCTCAGGGCGCGGCCGGGCTGGCCGCGCACCACGTCGTGACGCAGGTCTGGGGGCTGATGGCGTACGCGCTCGACGCCCTGGCCATCGCCGGGCAGACCATCGTCGGCACCGCGCTGGGCGCCGACGACGCCCGCGAGGCCCGCGCGTCGACCCGCCTGATGGTGTGGTGGTCGGTTGGCGCGGGCGCGGTGATCGGAGTCGCGGCGGTACTGCTGCGCCACCCTGTGGCCTCGTTCTTCTCCCCCGACGACGAGGTCGGCGCACTGGTCGCCTGGCTCCTGGTCGTCGTGGCGGTGGCGCTGCCGCTGGCCGGCTACGTGTACCTGCTCGACGGCGTGCTCATCGGCGCCGGCGACGGTCGCTACCTGGCGAGGGCCGGGGTGATCACTCTGGTGGTGTACGCGCCCGTCGCGCTGGTCGGCTTGATCCTGCCCGCCGGCCAGCCAGGGCTCACGTGGCTCTGGGTCTCGTTCTGCGTGGTCTTCATGGGCGCACGGGCGGTCACTCTGGGGCTGCGGGCCCGCGGCGACCGCTGGATCCGCCTGGGCGGCTGATCAGGCGTCTGCGTGATCCGGGCGCTCCGCTGCGGGCCCCGACGTGGCCGCCCAACTGGCCAAGAGCTGCAGCGCGTGCTCCGACGCCGAACCGGGCTCGGCCGCGTACACCGTCATCCCCACTCCCCCGCCCGTGCGGAGGTCCACCGTCTCGTACGCAAGGTGGAGGTCACCCACGATCGGGTGGTGGAAGTGTTTCGTGCCGGATGAGTGGATGCGCACGTCGTGGGCACTCCACCGACGGCGGAAGTCCTCACTGCGCGTGGACAGCTCGCCGACCAGCTCGTGGAGCTGGCGGTCGCGGGGGTCGCGGCCGGCCTCGGTGCGCAGGTTGGCCACGGTGATGTCGGCGAAGTAGTCCCAGTCCGGATAGAAGCTGCGGGCGGCCTCGTCGAGGAAAGTGAAGCGTGCGAAGTTCGGCCGCCCCAACGGGTCACTCAGAAGGACGGAGAAGAGCGCGCGCCCGAGGTGGTTGGCGGCCAGCAGGTCCCCGCGACCGTTCCCGATCGCCGCCGGAGCGTCCCGCATCGCATCGAGGATCCACAGCAGCCCGGGCGTGGGGGTCCACTGCTTGTCGGAGCGACGACGCGGCCTCGCCAGCATGCCGCCCTGGGCCGCCGACGCCAGATCGAAGAGGTGCTCGCGCTCGGCCTCGTCGAGGTTCAGCGCCCGCGCGATCGCCTCGAGCACCGACGGCGACGCCCCGGCCAGCTGCCCCCGCTCCAGCTTCGAGTAGTACTCGACGCTCATCCCCGCCAGCGTCGCGACCTCGCTCCGTCGCAGCCCGGGCACGCGCCGCTGCCCTGACACGGGCACGCCCGCCTGCTGCGGGGTGATCTTGGCGCGCCTGCTGGTGAGGAACTCGCGCACTGTGTCTCGGTTGTCCACCCACCCACGGTAACGCCGCCCGTCGCGCCCGAGGGATGCCCTGCCGGTACACCTCACGACAGGCCCTTTCCCAGCGCTGACGGGGCGGGTTTCATGGGTGATGGGTGAGTGCGGTCAAGGGCCCGCACCCCAGGACTTTGAGGAGAACACCATGCGTGGAGTTGTGATGTACGGGCCGGGCGACGTCCGGGTCGAGGACCGCGAGAAGCCCACCATCATCAAGCCCACCGACGCGATCCTGCGGGTGACGGCTTCGTGCATCTGCGGCTCGGACCTCTGGCCCTACCGCGGCATCGAGCACCAGGACGGGCCCACGCCGATGGGTCACGAGTACGTCGGCGTGGTGGAGGAGGTCGGCAGCGACGTGCGCTCGGTCAAGCCGGGCGACTTCGTCGTCGGCTCCTTCTTCGCCTCCGACAACACGTGCGAGATCTGCGCCTCCGGCTACCACACGCACTGCGTGCAGCGCGAGGCCGCCGCGTCGACGGGCGGTCAGTCCGAGTACCTGCGCGTGCCGCTGGCCGACGGCACGCTCGTCGCCACCCCCGGCATGCCCGACGAGGATCTCGTCCCCTCCCTGCTGGCCGCCTCCGACGTGCTGGGGACCGGCTGGTTCGCGGCTGTCGCGGCCGAGGCGGGGCCGGGCACGACGGTCGCGGTGGTGGGCGACGGCGCCGTGGGGCTCCTCGGCATCCTCGCCGCCAGGCAGCTCGGCGCGGAGCGGATCATCGCCATGAGTCGGCACGCCGACCGGCAGGCGCTGGCGCGCGAGTTCGGCGCCACCGACATCGTCGAGGAGCGCGGCGACGAGGGCGTGGCCCGGATCAAGGAGCTCACCGACGGGCTGGGCGCGCACTCCACCATCGAGGCGGTGGGCACGCAGGAATCGATGATGCAGGCCATCCGGGCCACGCGCGCCGGCGGGCATGTGGGGTACGTGGGGGTCGCGCACGACGTGAACCTCCCCGGCATGGAACTGTTCTTCTCGGGCGTGCACCTGCACGGGGGGCCGGCACCCGTGCGTCGCTTCCTGCCAGAGCTCATCGACCTGATCTGGCAGCGGAAGATCGACCCTGGCAAGGTGTTCGACCTGACGCTCCCCCTCGATCGCGCGGCTGAGGGCTACACGGCCATGGACGAGCGGACGGCCATCAAGGTGCTGCTGACGCCTCCGGCCGCCGGCTGAGCCCCTCGCCAGAGCGGCGGCGGGCCCGGGCTACCGACGTGGCAGCCCGGGCCCGGGTTTCCGCCGCGGCGGGGGTCACACTTCCCCGGCCGCGGTCACGTCGCCTAAGACGCGTTGTTGTTGATGGTGAACTGCTCGACGCCGCAGGCCTTCGTCACCCCGGTGTTGTAGTTGTCACCGCTGTAGACCACCACCCAACGCCAGGTCCCCGCCGTGCTGGCGACGAACGTCGTGTTCGTCGTGGCCGCAGTGAAGGTGGCCGGTGTGGTGCCGGCAGCAGCCAGCGCAATGCCGTTGGTCTCGAGCGCCGGTGTGCCGGAGCACGTGGCGTCAGCCGGGCCGAACAGCTTGAACGAGACCGTTCCTCCCGGCACGGTGGCGCTGGAGGGCACGAAGGCGCCCGACAGCGTGAAGGTGTCGTTGGGGATCAGGCTCTGAGCCGTCGTCGCGGTGGGTCCGGCCTTGGTGAACTGGTTGGTGAACGTGCAGAGAACGTTCTGCCTGAGGCCCAACACCACGGCGGCGTCCAGGTCGGTCGTGCCGGTGGAGTTCATCGTGGTGAACCCGTTGTCACCTGTGCACTGCCTCGAAACCCTCCCCCTCCGCCACCACGCCCGCGACACCCAGCGCGGTCCCCGAGACGCACGAGTTCACCGTCGTGGAACACGAGCGCTTCGACGAACCCTGGGCGCTGGCATTCCTGCCAGGCACCGACGCCATGGCCATCACCGAGCGCGGCGGCGCCCTCCAACTCCGCGACCGCGATGGCGCCGTCCGCGAGGTCAGTGGCGTGCCGGAGGTGGTGGCTGCCGGCCAAGGCGGACTCGGCGACCTCATCCCCGGCCCCACCTTCGCCGATGACGGCACCGTCTACCTCTCCTGGGTGGAGCAGGGTGACGGCGGCACCGGCGCCGTCGTGGGTCGCGGACGGCTCGACGTGGACGCGGGCACGCTCACCGCCGTCGAGACCATCTGGCAGCAGGACCCGGAGGTCGACGGCGACGGGCATTTCTCCCACCGTCTTCTGATCCGGGACGACCGACTCTTCGTCAGCTCGGGCGACCGGCAGAAGTTCGACCCCGCGCAGGCGATGGACGGCAACCTGGGCAAGATCGTGCGGCTCACCCTCGACGGCCAGCCCGCGCCCGGTAACCCGTGGGACGGCGACGGTGGGGTCGCGGCCGAGTTCTGGAGCATCGGGCACCGCAACCCGTTGGGGTTGGCGGTCGACGGCGAGGGCCGGCTATGGGCCTCGGAGATGGGCCCGCAGGGTGGCGACGAGCTCAACCTCATCGTCGCGGGCGCGAACTACGGCTGGCCGGAGGCATCCAACGGCTCCCACTACGGCGGCGGGGAGATCCCGGACCACGCCGACGGCGACGGGTTCGAGCCGCCCAAGGCGTTCTGGACGCCCAGCATCTCACCGGGCTCCTTGATGATCTACCACGGCGACCTCTTCCCGGCATGGAAGGGCGACGCGTTCCTGGGCGCCCTGTCCGGCGAGGCGTTGGTGCGGGTCGATCTCGATGGCGAGGGCGCCGCGGTTGCCGAGGAGTGGCCCATGGGCGAGCGGATCCGCGCGGTCGCGGAGGGCCCCGACGGGGCCATCTGGCTACTGGAGGACGGAGACGGCGGGAAGCTGCTCGAGCTGCGGCCGGCGTAAGGGGCGCAGGCTGGAGTCGACGTGGGCTGCGCCGCGTCGCGGCTCGATCAGCGGAAACTCCCGCAGGCCGTGGAGCGAGGTCCACGTATCAGCCGGGCGCTCATCGACTCCTGACGAGTAACCGCCCAGTCCGGGGCGTATCCGTTAGGAGTCCTCATGCCGTTCCCGACCAACATCGTCCATCCCAGCGGCGCGAAGCTGACGCTGGTCCCCGCACAGGTGCTCGTCAAGATGCCGGCCACGCGTGCAGCGAGTGCCGCCGACACCCTGTCCGAGCTGGGCCTGGTCCCCCTCGAGGCGCCCAGCGCGAACCGGCCGGCCGCCCGGGGCGAAGGCGCGTCCGCCCTTCCGCATGCCTCGATCAACAACACCCCCGAGCTGGTCTTCACCCGGACCTCCGACGGGAAGAAGTTCAAGCCCCCGTCGGAGGAGATCGCCTCCGGCGGAGGAGCCGAGTGGGTTGCCCCGGTGTACGCCGCGGAGTTCAGCGGCTCCACCGAGTACCTGTCCCCCAAGGCGGACGCGGTCGTCCTCCCGAGCGTGACGGCCGCAGATCCGGCACAGGCCGAGGTCCTCGCCAAGTTCGGGCTGGTTCGCGACGACGTCCGCAGCCAGTGGCTCGGCGACTACGACGTCTACACCGTCACCGCCGGCCACCGCCCCGCCTACGAGATCCGCGACGAACTCTCGAAGAAGCTCGGCACCGAGGTGAAGCTCGAGTTCATCCCCCTCGTGGTCCCCACCGCCATGAACCCCAACGATCCGCTGTTCAGTTCCCAGTGGGACATGGTCCGGATCAACGCCGGCGGCGCAGGCACGACGGCGTGGGACGTCCAGCAGGGCGCGGCCTCGGTGACCGTCGCGATCCTGGACGAGGGCGTCGACCTCAACCATCCGGACCTCGTCGGGCAGTTCGCCGGCAACGGCATCAACCTCGGCACCATGTCAGGCACGGGCGCGCCCACCGGCAACCACGGGACGCCGTGCGCCGGGATCGCCGCCGCGCCCTTCAACAACTCGATCGGCACAGCGGGCGTGGCGGGCGGCTGCCGCATCCTGCCGATCGCCTTCTCCACCTGGTCCGACACCGAGGTGGCGGCAGGCATCCGGTACGCCCGAAACCAGGGCGCCCGGGTGATCTCCATGAGCTTCGGCTGGAACGCCTGGGACCCCGCCATCATCGACCCCGCCATCGCCGAGGCTCACGCGGCCGGCCTCGTCATGTGCGTGGCGACACACAACCACAACACCGCCAACGGCATCACCTACCCGGCCACCAACCCGCTCGTGATCGCGGTGGGGGCCTCGGACCAGGCCGACAACCGGAAGTCCCCCACCAGCCCCGACGGCGAGGGCTGGGGCTCCAACTTCGGGCCACAGATCTCGGTGGTGGCACCGGGCGTCCTCTGCCCGGCCCCGGACCGCACAGGGGCCAACGGCTACACCAACAACGACTACACGATGACGTTCAACGGCACCTCCGCCGCGACACCGCACGTGGCCGGTCTGGCGGCGCTGCTGATCTCGCGGAAGGCGTCGCTCACCAACGTCGCCGTCCGCACCATCATCGAGACGACGGCCGCGAAGGTGGGAACCGTGGCGTACACCACCACCCCCGGCTACGGCAACGGCACGTGGAACAACCAGATGGGCTACGGGCGGATCGACGTGCTCGCCGCGGTGAAGGCGGTGAAGATCATCAAGATCAAGTGGGAGGACGACTTCAAGCCCATCCGCCGCGAGATCGACCTCAAGCGGTGGACCGACGAGTTCGATTTCAAGCGGATCCGCGAGTTCGACAAGATGCAGATCGAGATCGACGAGATCAAGCGGTCGGGCCGGGAGGCCCCGGACCTCCGTCCGGAGAAGCTGCACGACCCTGTCGTCAACGAACTCCGACTGCGCCTTGAGCAGCTCGAGCACTCGGTCGACCGCATCGGGGCAGCGTTCATCGGCCAAGAATCCCGTCCCGACCTCGACTGATCCGATGATCGTCCTCCTTACGCATCAGTCGGACCCCTGGGCCCCCGAGCTCGTCCGTCAAGTGCGGCACCTGACGGGCGAACGGGTGGGGGTGCTCACCCCCAGGGACCTGTCCCGACGCGGCTGGGCTCTGGCGTCGCCGCCCGATGACCGGTCCGGCCGGCTGATCGTCGACGGCGAGCCCGTCGCTGCGTCGACGGTGGGGCTGGTGGTCAGCCTCCTCGACGACGTCCTGCCGGAGGAGCTGGTCTGGATCCGCGGGGAGGATACGGAATACGTCGCCGCGGAGATGGCCGCTTTCCTCCGCTTCTGGTTGGACTCCGTCAGCGACAGGGTTCTCGTCCCCCTGGGGGCTCTGTCGCTGGCGGGGCCGGATCATCCGACGGCGCGGTGGGCCCACGCCGGCGGCGTGCCCTCGTCGGGGAGCCGGCCGAGTGGCGGGGGTCGCTACCGGGAGGTGTCCGTCACCAACGGCACGTTCAGGGGCGTCGCGTCGCCGTCGCTGCAGCAGGCGGTCGCGGCCATGGCCCGGTGGGCCGAGGTGCCGTGGCTGCGGGCCTTCTTCGCGCATGACCGCGACGAGCTGTGCGCGGTCGTGCCGCTGCCATCTCTCGGGGACTCCATGCCGGAGGCCGCCGCCGCCATCGCCGCCGCCCACCACCTGAGGCGGGCGGCATGAGAGTCGACATGGATGGCGGCCCGTCGACCCTTGTCATCGCGGGTCGACCCGACGACCCGCCGCTGGCCGCGGCCTGGGCCGCGGTGGTGGAACTCGGCCTGCCGGGCGTCTTCGCGGACCTCTCCCGCGACGGCGTCGAGCTGTCCGGGAGCCGCCTGGTGGTGGACGGGGTCGAGCTGGACCGCGCGTCGCTGACGGGACTGTACCTGCGCGTCCACGGCGCTCAGGACCCGGTCCTCGCGGCCGGACTGCGCGACTGGGCGGAGCTGGCGCCGCCGTCGGTCCGCGTGGTCAACCGGCGCACGCCTTCGGCCTCCAACCTGTCCAAGCCGGCGCAGGCTCTCGTCATCCGCGCGGCGGGGTTCGAGGTCCCCACGGGCCTTCTGACCACGGACCCGGAGGCAGCCGGCGCCTTCGTCGCGCGGCACGGGAAGGTGATCGTGAAGTCGACGAGCGCGGTCAGGAGCATCGTCCGGCTGGTCGACCCGGACGAGGACTTCTCCCGGGTGGAGTGGTGCCCGACGCAGTTCCAGGCCTTCGTCCCGGGCGTGGAGTTCCGGGCGCACGTGGTCGGCGAGGAGGTGTTCGCGCACCGGATCGAGTCCAGCGCGGTCGACTACCGGTACGGCAGCTCGACCCTCGTACCCGCCGAGCTGCCCGATGCCACGGGCCGACGGTGCGTGACGCTGACCCGCCGTCTGGGCCTGGAGCTCTCGGGGCTCGACCTCCGACGCACACCCGAGGGTCGCTGGTTCTGCTTCGAGGTCAACACCTCCCCGGTATGGTCCGCCTACGACGAGGACGGCGTCATCGCTCGTGCCCTGGCCCGCCACCTGTCGGGGCACTGTCCCACTGAGTCCGGCACGGTCACCGCGACCCATGGACCCACGGCCGCCTGACGTGGCGTGTCCCCCTGCCCGCACCGCGGGTGACCTGCGGTAGTTGTTCCTCCAAACGGGTCGCCGAGTGTGCTGAGGCCCCGAGGACCTGCCTGGAGGAACAACTGCCGCGGGTAGTCACGGCTGGAGTCGCGTGGCAGACCACCCCTCCGTGGTCAATGTGCAGGAGACGCGGTCGTGGAGCCGGCTCGCCTGGCCCTGCCAGAACTCGAACTCGTCCACCACGATCCGGTAGCCGCCCCAGCCGGGTGGGCACGGCACCTCGTCCCCGTCGGCGAACCGTTCCTCTGCCGACGCGACCGCGGCCTCAAGCTCCTCCCGCGACCCCAACGGCTGCGACTGGTGCGACGCCCACGCACCCACCTGGCTGGCC
The DNA here is from genome assembly GCF_055326215.1 of Tessaracoccus pujii. Taxonomy (NCBI): domain Bacteria; kingdom Bacillati; phylum Actinomycetota; class Actinomycetes; order Propionibacteriales; family Propionibacteriaceae; genus Tessaracoccus; species Tessaracoccus pujii. The sequence continues at coordinate 85,688 of NZ_JBUZNP010000006.1, forward strand.
CGCGGCCGACTGTGGAAGTAGTCCTCGTTCTCCTGGCGGCTCAGGCGGTGGACCTCCCCCACGGCCCGCACCTGGCGCATCAGCGTCGGCCACCACAGGTTCACGGCCGCCGCGGGGGTCGCGGCGAGCTCGTCGCCCTTGGGCGAGTCGTAGTGGGAGAAGAACACCAGCCCCGACGGCGCCGCCCCCTTGAGCAGGACCACCCGGCTGCGCGGGCGACCGTCGAGCCCAACGGTCGACAGCGTCATCGCGGTGGGCTCGGACTCCTCGGCGGCGAGCGCATCCGCGATCCAGCGGTCGAGAAACGCCCACGGCTCGAAGGAGGCCAGATCGCCCGGCAGCCCCTCGCCGGAGTAGTCGCGCCTGACGTCACGAAGTGTCGCGTTCATGGTCCCCATCAAAGCAGCGCACGACGCCCGACGACGCCCGGGGCGATTTCCGCCACGGAATTCCCCGGGCCATCCCGCCGGGCACGGCGTGCGGCTATCGTCGCGCCAAGGAGGTTCATCCATGAGCTACGACATCCTCGTCTTCGACCCCACCTCGGTGCCCCGGGACATCGAGCCCTTCCTCGCCTGGACCGAGGGCATCGGCTACGGCGGCGCGGGCGTCGACCTCGACGACCCCGAGAACGGCACCGTCGCGCTACGCAGCTGGTACTCGGATTTCACCGGGAGCTTCCCTCCGATCAACGGCCCCCTCGCCGAGGACGACGGAACCACCACCTACCGCTGCGGCTCGTCGTTCACCATGGCGCAATGCCCTGGGGGCGAGGCCGATAGGGCGGTCGAGGTGGGCCGCAATCTCGCCCGGAAGCACGGCGTCGGCTTCTTCGACCCCAACACCGACGACGACCCCGTCTTCCCCGGCGAGCAGCCGTAGCCGCCCAGGTCCGGGTGCGTCGCAGCGCGGGGCATCCGGGGATCCGGGCCCGGACGCCACGCCGCCCGCATCACCCCTAGCCGGGAGACGATCGGCCGGGGTACGCCCAGACCGGGGTCTGGCTGCGCCGTCGCACCGCGGGAGTACGCTTTTGCCTATGGCCAGCGACGAGATGCGAATCGGCGACCACGAGCGCGACGAGGCGGTGGAGCTGCTCCAGGAACACATGTCCGCCGGCCGCCTGACGTCGGAGGAGTTCGGCGAGCGCATGTCGAAGGCCCTCGAGGCCAGGACCTGGAGCGACCTCGGGGTCCTCTTCACGGACCTCCCCGGACGCAGGCCCGGGCAGCCCGAACAGCCCGCCATGCCGTTCGCGTCGCCGTCGGCCTGGGGCGCCGTGACACCGGCGCCCACCTACGGAACACCTCCCCCGCCACCCGCCGTGCAGCATCACGACGCTGGCCGGCCCTGGTACACCCAGTGGTGGATCCTCATCGTGGCGGTCATGGTCACCGGCATGTCCGGCGGCCGGATGGGTTTCCTCATCCCCGCCGTCGCCATCTGGATCTTCGTCATCGCGCCCGCGCTGGACAAGGAACGCCAACGCCGGCAGCACGCCGCGGCCGGGCCTCCGCGCCCTCTCACGTTCTACGAACGCGAGGAACTCCTCGACGAGATCCGCTCCGGCCGCCCCATCACAGCGGTCAAGCGGTACAGGGAGCTGACCGGCGCGGACCTGTACACCGCCAAGATGACCGTCGACGCGCTGCGTCGCGAGATCGGCCGCTGACTCCTCCTCCTGGGCGCCCGCGCGGGCGCTCGCCCGAACCACGCTGGAGCGTTGAGCCGGACACGGCTCTTGCCGACCCCCGTTGAGCCGGACACGGCACTCGATACCCTCTCGTGAGCCGGAGCCACGGCTCAATACACGAACAGGGCCCTGAAAACCCTTTCCGCGGAGTTGAGCCGGACACGGCATTCGTTGACGATGCGCGAACTCCAGTCCCGGCCCAATCCGACCGATTGATAGCCGTGTCCGGCTCAACTCAAGAGTCACCCCGAGTTCGGCGCCCAGCCGAGCGTCACACCTGCGCGATACCGTCGCCCACCCTGTCGAACCGAACCGTCTGGCCGTCGTGGATCTCGCCGGCCAGCAAACCACGGGCCAGCTGGTCCTCGATGGTGGTCTGCACCAGCCGGCGCAGCGGCCGCGCCCCGTAGACGGGGTCGAAGCCCACGTCGCCGAGCCACCGCTTGGCCGCCTCAGCCACGTCGATCGAGATCCGCCGCGACTCCAGCCGACGGTTCAGCCGCGAGATCTGGATCTCGACGATCTCGCCCAGCTGCTCCGGCGTCAGGGCGTCGAACAGCACCACGTCGTCGAGCCGGTTGAGGAACTCGGGCCGGAAGGCCTGCCGCACCACGCCCATGACGGCGTTGCGCTTCTCCTCCAGCGAAAGCATCTGATCCGCCATGAACTGCGACCCCAGGTTCGAGGTCATGATCAGCAGCGTGTTGCGGAAGTCCACAGTGCGGCCCTGGCCGTCGGTGAGGCGGCCGTCGTCGAGCACCTGGAGCAGGATGTTGAACAGGTCCGGGTGGGCCTTCTCCACCTCGTCGAGCAGCACGACGGAGTACGGGCGGCGGCGGACGGCCTCGGTGAGCTGGCCGCCCTCCTCGTAGCCGATGTAGCCGGGAGGGGCGCCGACGAGGCGGGCCACGGAGTGCTTCTCCGAGTACTCGCTCATGTCGATGCGCACCAGCGCCGTCTCGTCGTCGAAGAGGAAGTCCGCCAGCGCCTTCGCGAGTTCTGTCTTGCCCACGCCCGTGGGGCCGAGGAACAGGAACGAGCCGGTGGGGCGGTTGGGGTCCGAGATGCCTGCGCGCGAGCGGCGCACCGCGTCGGAGACCGCCTTGACCGCGAGCCGCTGGCCGATGAGCCGCTCCCCGATGCGTTCCTCCATGTGGAGCAGCTTCTCGGACTCCCCCTGCAGCAGCCGCCCGACCGGGATACCGGTCCAGGCGCCCACCACCTCGGCGATGTCGCCTGCCCCCACCTCGTCGGAGACCATCTGCGGGCCGGCGTCGCCGGCCTCCGCTTCGGCCAGCTCCCGCTCGACGGCCGGGATGTCGCCGTAGAGGATCTGCGACGCGCGCGTCAGGTCACCCTCGCGCTGAGCCCTGTCCGCCTCGACCCGCAACTGGTCGATGCGCTCCTTGAGATCGCCGACGCGGTTGAGCCCGCTCTTCTCCGCCTCCCACCGCGCCTCCAGCCCGCGCAGCGTCTCCTGCGAGTCCGCCAGCTCGGCGCGCAGCGCGGCCAGCCGCTCGCGCGACGCCTCGTCCTCCTCCTTCTCGAGGTGGAAGGTCTGCATGGTCATCCGGTCCACGTCGCGGCGGAGCATGTCGATCTCCTCCGGCGAGGAGTCGATCTCCATCCGCAGGCGCGACGCGGCCTCGTCGACCAGGTCGATCGCCTTGTCAGGCAGCTGCCGTGACGTGATGTAGCGGTCCGACAGGGCGGCGGCGGCCACCAGCGCCGAGTCCGTGATGCGCACCTTGTGGTGCGCTTCGTACCGCTCACGGAGCCCGCGCAGGATGGCGACGGTGTCCTCCACCGAGGGTTCGCCCACGTAGACCTGCTGGAACCGGCGCTCGAGGGCCGGGTCCTTCTCGATCCTCTCGCGGTACTCGTCCAGCGTGGTGGCGCCGATCATGCGCAGTTCGCCGCGGGCCAGCATGGGCTTGAGCATGTTGCCGGCGTCCATGGCGCCCTCGCCGGACGCGCCGGCGCCGACGACGGTGTGCAGTTCGTCGATGAAGGTGACGATCTGCCCCTCGGCCTCGCGGATCTCGGTGAGGACCGCCTTGAGGCGCTCCTCGAACTCGCCGCGATACTTGGCGCCGGCCACCATGGAGGCCAGGTCCAGGGAGACCAGGCGGCGGCCTTTGAGCGAGTCCGGCACATCGCCGGCGACGAGGCGCTGGGCCAGGCCCTCGACGACGGCGGTCTTGCCGACTCCCGGCTCACCGATCAGGACAGGGTTGTTCTTCGTGCGGCGGGCGAGCACCTGGACGACGCGTCGGATCTCCGAGTCGCGGCCGATCACCGGATCCAGCTTGCCGGAGCGGGCACGCTCGGTGAGGTCGATGGAGTACTTGTCCAGCGCGGACTCTCCCCCCTCGGACTCGGCGGACGCCACCCGCTTACCGCCGCGCAACTCCTCGAACTTCGACTTGAGGGCGTCGGTGGTGACGCCGGCCCGGTCCAGGATGGTCTTGGCGTCCGAGGCCACCATGGCCAGGCCGATGAGCAGGTGCTCGGTGGCGACGAAGGAGTCACCCAGGCCGTCTGCCAGCGTCTCAGCCGACGCCATCACGCGGGCAAAAGGTCCGGACAGCGCCGGCTGGGAGACGGACGAGCCGCTCGTGGAGGGCAGCCTGCCCATGGCAGCCGTGGCGGCCGCGTCGATCTGTGCGGGGTCCGCGCCGGCCGCCTCCAGCAGCGCGCCGACGGTGTTGTCCGGGGTGAGCAGGAGGCCATGCAGCAGATGCACGGGCTCGGTGTTGGGGTTGCCGTGCGTGAGGGCCTGCCGGACCGCCGCCGTGACGGCGTCGCGGGACTTCGTCGTGAGCTTGTCGGTGTTCATCAGGGGATGCTCCTCAGTGTGACTACAAGGTTGAGTCTACTACACTCAATCCTGGTTCATGCTGGGCGATTCCACCCCCGTCGGGCGAATCGACGCGGGGGCCGGGTGGGGGCCGGTAGCCTCTGACGCGTGATCAAGCGCACCGACGACCCTGCCCAGGCCGACGACACGGCACAGGCGTCCCCGCCTGCCGCCGCGGTCGAGTCCCACGAGGAGGAGATGCCCGAGATCACCTTCGACGAGGCCCGATTCGCCGCGCGCCCGGCGCGCCTGCGCCCGAGCGCCCGTCGGCGGCAGGGGGACGAGAGCCCGATCACCCCACCGTTCGAGCCCTCCGGCGCCAACCGCGCGTACGTCGAGTGGCTGGAGGAGCAGTCCATGCTGCACGACGCGGAGAAGGTGTCGCGGCAGCTGGCGGGCAAGCACACCATGTGGTCCAACCCGTACGCCCACCCCAACCCGCGGGCCGCGCTCCAGCGCGCCTCCGTCTGGTACACCGCCTACCCGCTCTCCCACATCACAGCCCCCGGGCAGTCGTTCCTCGGCGCCCTGGGATCCACGGAGCTGTGGGAGGCCTTCTCCGCCGTCGGGATCGACGCCGTCCACACGGGCCCCGTGAAGCTGGCCGGCGGCCTCGACGGCTGGGACGTGACGCCCAGCGTCGACGGCCACTTCGACCGCATGTCCATGGCCATCGATCCCCTCTTCGGCACCGAGGACGAGTTCCGCGAAATCGGTGAGACCGCCGCCAAGCACCACGGCACGATCATCGACGACATCGTCCCCGGCCACACCGGCAAAGGGGCCGATTTCCGGCTGGCGGAGCTGAACTACCGCGACTACCCCGGCATCTACCACATGGTCGACATCCCGGAGCCGGCGTGGCACCTGCTGCCGGACGTGCCCGAGGGTCGCGATTCGATCAACCTCACCGCCGAGGCGGAGAAGGCGCTGGCCGACGAGGGCTACATCATCGGCGCCCTGCAGCGCGTCATCTTCTACGAGCCCGGCGTCAAGGAGACCAACTGGTCCGTCACCCCGCCGATCCGCGATTACAAGGGCACCGTGCGGCGCTGGGTGTACCTGCACTACTTCAAGGAGGGCCAGCCGACGATCAACTGGCTGGACCCGACCTGCGCCGGCATGCGGCTGGTGATGGGCGACGCGCTTCACTCGCTGCTGGACCTCGGCTCCGGCGGCCTCCGCCTCGACGCCAACGGGTTCCTCGGGGTGGAGCGCTCCTTCGACCGGCCTGCCTGGTCCGAGGGCCACCCCCTGTCCCAGGCCGCCAACCAGCTGATCGGGTCGTTGGTGCGCAAGGTGGGAGGCTTCACGTTCCAGGAGCTCAACCTGGCCATCGACGACATCCAGCGCACCAGCGCCGTCGGCCCGGACCTGTCGTACGACTTCATCACCCGCCCCGCCGCCCAGTTCGCCCTGGCCACCACCGACACCGAGTTCTTGCGGCTCGTCCTCCGGGAGGCCATGGACATCGGCATCGACCAGGCGTCGCTGGTGCACGCGCTGCAGAACCACGACGAACTCACCTACGAACTCGTCCACTTCGCCGCCGCCCACCGCGACGAGACCTACACCCTCGGCGGGGTGGACTACACCGGCGCCGAGCTGGCCGAGCACGTCCAGCAGACCATGCGCGCCACCCTCACCGGGGACGCGGGACCCTACAACGCGGTCTTCACGCAGAACGGGATCGCCAGCACCACCGCGTCGATCATCACCGCGTCGCTCGGCATCACGGATCTGAACACCATCACCGACGGTGACGTCCGCCGGATCGCCGCCGCCCACCTGCTCCTGTGCATGTACAACGCGTGGCAGCCCGGCGTGTTCGCGCTGTCCGGGTGGGATCTGGTCGGCGCGCTGCCGCTCGAACGCGACGCCGTCAAGAGCCTGATCAGCAGCGGCGATACGCGCTGGATCGAGCGCGGCGCCTACGACATCCTCGGCGTGGCGCCCGACGTGAAGAAGTCCTCCTCCAACATACCGCTTGCCCGTACCCTCTACGGGCCCCTACCTGAGCAGCTCAAGCGCGACAGCTCCTTCGCGTCGCGGCTCGCCGCCATCCTCAAGGTGCGCAAGCGCAACGGGCTGGCGTCGGGGCGGCTGATCGACGTGCCGGAGGTGGGCCACAAGGCGCTGCTGGTGCTGGTCAACGAATTGGAGATCGGCGCCATCCAGATCACAGCACTCAACTTCGGCGGCGAGAAGATCGAAGCGCGGGTCCAGTCCGAGCACCTTCCTGCGGGCCGCGTATTCGACCTCAGCACCCGCCGCAAGGTCGGCGTGGTCGACGACCTGGGCGGGTTCACCGTCGAGCTTCCGGCCTTCGGGGGCCTGGCGATGATCATCCGCGACTGACCATTGCCGGCTGAGCCGGCCACGGCCCAGTCCCGCCTGGCGATTTGGGCTATCCCGTGTTCTGCAGGCCGGCCGCCGCCCCGTTCACTGTGGTCAACAGGACCCGGGTCCACAGGTCACGATCCTGATCCGCACGAGCGTTGACGGAGGGGCAGTCACGGATGATGCGCAGCGCCCTGAGCTGGAGATGGCTGAGCGCGTCGATCGACGGCGCCCTCAGCGCCACCCGTGTACGGAGCCGCGGCTTGCACTCCAGGAGCTCCTGCTGATCCAGGATCCCGAGGACGAAACGGCGCGTCAGTTTCAACTCGGCGAGGACCGCGCGGGTGATGAGGGGCTGCCCACCCAAGGCGAGGAAGGACTCCGCCAGGCGCGGGTTCGCCTTCGCAAGGCTCATCTCAGCAATGTCGATCATGCTGGCGAACAGTGGCCATTGGGAATAGGCCGCACGAAGGCGCTCCATGTCCCCCACCGCAGCCAACCCGGAGCCCAGCCCGAACCACCCGGGTACATTCGCTCGGATCTGCGACCATGCGAACACCCAGGGGATGGCTCGGAAATCACTGAGGTCCCTGCCCTTCTCGGCACCGCTGCGCCGGGCCGGGCGGGATCCCAGCCGGAGCTGCCCCAGTTCCTCGAGCGGGCTGGACTCCGCGACGACGTCGGCGAACCCCGGCTGGCCCACAAGGTTGAGATAGGTCTCGCGGGAGACGCGCTCGACAGTGGAGGCGACATCGCTGAACTCCTCAGCCGCCGTGCGGTTGCGATGGACCACATCGTCGGTGTCGGCGAGCAGCACTGCAGAGGTGAGCCGTTCCAGGTGAGCCTGGGCCAGCGTCACATCCGCGTAGCGCGCGAAGATGACCTCGCCCTGTTCCGTGACCTTGAACCGACCCGAGACCGATCCCGGCGGCTGGGCAAGGATGGCCCGGTGCACCGGGCCACCGCCGCGCCCGAGGGAGCCACCTCGACCGTGGAAGAGCGTGAGTTCGATGCCATGGCGGTTGGCCCACTCCACCAGTTCGGTCTGAGTCTGGTAGAGGGTCAGGGTTGCACTGGCCGGCCCCACATCCTTGGCCGAGTCCGAGTAGCCGACCATCACCTCGACGTGGCGGTCGACGTCCTCGAGCCAGCGGCAGGTGCTCTCCAGCGTGAGCCATTCCTCCAGTACGTCGACCGCCCCGCGCAGATCCTCCCCTGTCTCGAACAGTGGCACCACGTCCAGCCTGATGGGGCTGTCACCGACGGCCAGTCTGGCAAGTGCCCGTACTGCGACGAGGTGCTCGGACGTCTGGGTGAAGCTCACCACATGGCGGCCGCAGGACTGCACCCCCCAGCGGCCCTGCAACCAGGCCATCACCCGCATCGTGTCGAGCACCTCGCGAGTGCTGTCGGTGACGGCCTGTACGTGCGCTGGCCACCCGTTGACGGTCAACGAGTCGAGCAGCTGCAGCCGCGTGGGGCTGCCTTGCGCCTGCGGGTCCCAGTCCAGCTGCCCCAGCAGTTCGTCAAGCGCAGCCCGATGGACGGCGCTGTGCTGACGCACCTCCAGGTCTGCCAGGTGGAAGCCGAAGGTCTGGGCCAGCCACACCACGTGCTGCAGTTCCCCGAAGGCCGCCCGCGCATCCCCGGCCCGCTCCAAGGACGTCTGGATGAGGGTGAGATCGGCCACCAGCTCACCGGGGTCGCGATAGGCGAGATCGATGTGGCCCTGGCGGGTGGCGGTGAGCCGGTTGGCCACGAACAGCAACTTCTGGCGGTGCGGCTCACCGGGTGAGGACTTGCTGATGGCGTTGAAGATCTCCGGTGCTGTCACGGCGTCTCGGGCCAGTGCGTTGGCGAGTTCGGGTGACGGCGGGCTGGCCTCTTCGCTCATCGTCAGGGTGCGGGCGACGCGCTCGGTCCCGGCGGCCAGCGCCTTGAGGATGTGCTCGGCCTGGATGGTCATCGTCTGCCTGGTGACCTCAGCCGTGACGAACGGGTTGCCGTCGCGGTCCCCGCCCACCCAGGAGCCGAATCGCAGGAATGCCGGCACCACCGGTCGGCGATGCCCCGAGTCGCCGTTGGCGATCGCCGCCTCGACCGTGCGGTAGAGCCGTGGCACGGCGCGAAACAGGGTCTGGTCGAACACTGACATGATGGTGCGCACCTCGTCCGACGGATGTGGCGGGGTGGCCCGCAGGGGTGAGGTCCGGCCAAGGATATCGATCTCCTCCAGCATCCGGCGGCGAGCGAACGCCTTCATCTGGGAACCAGCACCCCTGTCGTCGTACTCGTCCAACTGCTCGGCAATGCGGTTGAGCGCCGAGGACACTGCGCGTCGGCGGGCCTCTGTGGGGTGCGCGGTCAATACCGGGTGGATGCGCAGCCCCTCCACCCGCGCGGCGGCCGGCCCGAGCGCGGCGACCGCCGGCCACACATCAGGAGCGGTGCCCGCCAGATCGGACTGCGTCCCTCGGATGAGCCGGGAACGGTAACGCTCCTCGGCGAGATTGATGAGGTGGAAATGCACGGTCAACGCGTGCGCGAGCTGCAGCGCCTGAGCAGCGCTGATCGCTTCGACGATCCGCCCAGGTTGGTCGGCATCACCACCATCGGCGGCGCGGGCAGCCAAATCCTGGAGCCGACGCATCAGCGTGGCGAGTTCACCAGCACCCGATTCCCGCAGTACCTGATCATGGAGTTCAGCGAGGAGGTCGATGTCCGCCTCCAGAAGGCGCTCGAGGCCGTCGGAGTCCGAGTCACAGTGGATCGCCTCGGCTGCGGTAAGTGGAGTGGTCATTGAAGCACCTGTTTCCTGAACATGAACTCGCGTATTATGGTTCACCATGGTAGCTGGCGACTGGACCTTTCTTTCCAACTACGGCCATGTCCTGGTGGCACTGGCCAAGAACCCCAGCGCGCGGATGCGGGACATTGCGCAGCAGGTGGGCATCACCGAGCGGGCCGTCCAACAGATCGTGAGCGAACTGGTGAGCCAGGGCTACGTGATCAAGGAGAAGTCGGGGCGACGCAATCAGTATCGACTGGCCGGAAACACCTACCTGCGGCACCCCCTGGAGGCCGACGTCGGCATTGCCGACTTCCTGGCACTCGCTTGCGCGCCGCAGCAACGTCCGACCACAGCGGGGCCACCCGTAGGGACTGTGAACCAGTCCGATCCACCCGTGCCGCCGTAATTCTGTTGTGAATTGACGCCCTGCAGGCGGCCCGCACTTCGCCCGGAGGGTTGTTGCGCCGATATTACCAGAATTGTGATTCGCGTGTCACACTGCTACATTAGCGCCATGGACGAGACCACCTTCGGCGACCTGCTCGTCGCGAACCGACGCTACGCACGGTCCGGCCCCCGCGCCTTCGATGGCATCGCGCACGCCGGCATCTGCATAGTGACCTGCATGGACTCTCGGCTCGAGCCGCTCGAGATGATCGGCCTCACGCTGGGCGACGCCAAGATCCTGCGAACGCCCGGCGGTCACGTCACCCCGGATGCCCTCACCGGATGCGTGCTTGCGGTGCACCTGCTCAACGTCGATCGGATCCTGGTTGTCCAGCACACCCGGTGCGCGATGGCCAGTGGCGACGACGATGCCATTCGCCAGCGCGTGGTGGACACGACCGGCACGGACCTCGGCACCCTGCCCATCGGCGCGGACCCGGACCAGCATGGCCGGATCCACGCCGATGTCGCACTGCTGCGGCAGCACCCCTTGATCGCCGACCGGATCAGGGTGGGCGGCTTCCTGTACGACGTAGAGACCAGCCTCCTGGAACAGATCACATGAGCGCCCCCCCTGCTCAGGACAGTTCTACCGAGGCTTCGGAGAGGACCGCCCGTTCTCCGATTCCTGCACTGCTGGTTCTGGAGGACGGGCGGTCCTTCTACGGCACGTCGTTCGGCGCCACCGGAGAGACCTTCGGGGAGGCGGTCTTCTCCACGGGCATGACGGGCTACCAGGAGACCCTCACCGATCCCAGCTACCACCGCCAGGTGGTGATCGCGACGGCGCCCCACATCGGCAACACCGGCTGGAACGACCAGGACAACGAGTCGCACAGGATCTGGGTGGCCGGATACGTGGTCCGCGACCCCTCCCGGATTCCATCAAGCTGGCGCTCCCATCGGTCGCTGGACGACGAACTGCGTCGGCAAGGGATAGTCGGCATCGCCGACCTCGACACCCGGGCGCTGACCCGCCACATCCGTGACCACGGCGCGATGCGGGTGGGAATCTCGACCGTCGAGACCGACCCGCAGCAACTGCTCGTGCGGGTGCTGGAAACGCCGCCCATGCGGGGGGCGGACCTCGTGGCCGATGTCACCGTCGCTTCGACGCAGATCGTCCCTGCAGTGGGCAGGAAACGCTTCACAGTCGCAGCGATCGATCTTGGCATCAAGGACATGACCCCCACCCGGCTCGCCGAGCGCGGAATCGAGGTGCATGTCCTGCCTGCGGCGAGCACCCTCGACGACATCAGCGCAGTGAGTCCCGACGGGGTCTTCTTCTCCAACGGACCCGGCGACCCGGCGGCAGCCGGCCGCGCGGTCGATCTTCTCACCGACGTCCTGGACGCGGGGTTGCCCTACTTCGGGATCTGCTTCGGCAACCAGATCTTCGGCCGCGCCCTCGGGTTCGGCACCTACAAGCTCAAGTTCGGACATCGCGGCATCAACCAGCCGGTGATGGACCTGACCACGGGCATGGTCGAGATCACCGCGCAGAACCACGGGTTCGCCGTCGACGCACCCCTGGGCCAGTCCGTCGCCACCCGCTGGGGAGAGGCACGCGTGTCCCACGTCTGCCTCAATGACAACGTGGTCGAGGGCTTGGAGTTGCGCAACGACTCCGGCCGGCTGACGGCCTTCGCGGTTCAGTACCACCCGGAGGCGGCCGCCGGACCGCACGACGCCGGCTACCTGTTCGACCGCTTCGTCGACATCATGACAGGAAAGGACGTCTGATGCCCCGCCGCACCGACATCTCCTCCATCATGGTGATCGGCTCCGGCCCCATCACCATCGGCCAGGCCTGCGAGTTCGACTACTCCGGCACCCAGGCCTGCCGCGTCCTGCGCGAGGAGGGCTTCCGGGTGATCCTGGTCAACTCCAACCCGGCCACCATCATGACCGACCCCGAGTACGCCGACGCCACCTACATCGAACCGATCAGGCCTGAGTACCTCGAGCAGATCATCGCCGCAGAGCGCCCAGATGCCCTCCTCGCGACGCTTGGCGGCCAGACCGCGCTCAACGCCGCCATGAGCCTGTTCAAGACCGGAGTGCTGGCTCGCTACGGTGTCGAGCTCATCGGGGCCTCCGTCGACGCCATCGAAAAGGCGGAGAACCGGCTGGAGTTCAACCAGATCGTCACCTCGCTCGAGGTGCCCGGTGCTCACGCCGACGTGGCACGCTCGAGAATCTGCCACGCCATGGACGAGGTTCTGGCCGCCGCGACGACCCTCGGATACCCCATCGTGGTGCGTCCGAGTTTCACCATGGGTGGCCTCGGCTCGGGCATCGCCTACAGCGACGAGGAACTGATCCGGATTGCCGGGGCAGGCCTGTCGGCGTCACCGGTCACCGAGGTGCTGATCGAGGAGTCGATCATCGGCTGGAAGGAGTACGAACTGGAGGTCATGCGCGACAGATCGGACAATGTCGTGATCGTGTGCTCCATCGAGAACTTCGACCCCATGGGCGTGCACACCGGGGACTCGATCACGGTGGCCCCTGCCATGACGCTCACAGACAGGGAGTACCAGGCCATGCGCGACGTGGCCATCGCGGTGACCAGAGCGGTCGGCGTCGAAACCGGCGGCTGCAACGTCCAGTTCGCGATCAACCCTGTCGACGGGCGGCTGATAGTGGTGGAGATGAACCCGCGCGTGTCGCGATCCTCTGCGCTGGCCTCGAAGGCCACAGGCTTCCCGATCGCGAAGATCGCGGCGAAAGTGGCGGTGGGCTACACCCTCGACGAGATCCCCAATGACATCACCGGCGAGACCCCCGCCTCGTTCGAGCCGTCTCTGGACTACGTGGTGGTCAAGTGCCCGCGCTTCGCGTTCGAGAAGTTCCCCACCGCTGACGGCACCCTCACCACGCACATGAAGTCAGTGGGCGAGGCCATGGCCATCGGCCGGAACTTCACCGAGGCACTCGGCAAGGCCCTGCGCTCGCTGGAGGAGCCGTCGGCGCTCTTCGATTTCACCAGCCCGATCACCGAGAGCGTGGAAGAGATGCTGCGCGGCGCCGCCCGCCCGCACGACCACCGCCTCGCCCTCGTGATGCGAGCGCTGCGCGCCGGCGCCACCTCGGCACAGGTGGTCGAAGCCACCAGGATCGATCCGTGGTTCATCGACCAGCTGCAACTGATCCGCGAAACGGCCGACCAGGTGCGCGCGGCCCCGGAGCTGACGGGCGGTCTCATGAGGCTCGCCAAGCGACACGGCCTCTCCGACGATCAGATCGCCGCCCTTCGCAACCTCAGCCCCGACGTGGTCCGGGGCCTTCGATGGGCATTCGGCATCCGGCCGGTGTACAAGACGGTGGACACCTGTGCCGCCGAGTTCGCGGCCCGGACGCCGTACCACTACTCCAGCTACGACGAGGAGACCGAGGTGGAGACGCGGACCCGGCCAGCCGTCATCATCCTGGGCAGCGGCCCCAACCGGATCGGCCAAGGCATCGAGTTCGACTACTCCTGCGTGCACGCGGCCATGGCGCTGCGGGATGCCGGCTACGAGACGGTGATGGTCAACTGCAACCCCGAGACAGTCTCGACCGACTACGACACCACCGACCGGCTCTACTTCGAGCCCCTGACCCTGGAGGACGTGCTGGAGGTGGTCCACGCCGAGCTCGCGGCCGGGCCCGTGGCCGGCGTGATCGTGCAGCTGGGCGGGCAGACCCCGCTGAAGCTGGCGCAGGCGCTCAAGGACCGCGGAGTCCACATCGTGGGCACCTCGCCCGAGGCCATCCACCTGGCCGAGGATCGCGGAGCATTCGGCGCCCTCCTCAGCTCCGCCGGCCTGCTGGCCCCGCAGCACGGCACGGCCGTCACCGCCGGACAGGCGCTGGCGGTCGCCCACGCGATCGGCTACCCCGTCCTGGTTCGCCCCAGCTACGTGCTGGGCGGGCGCGGCATGGAGATCGTCTACGACGACGCCTCACTGGTCAACTACATCCAGCGCGCAACCGAGATCGACCCCTCGAACCCCGTGCTCGTGGACCGGTTCCTCGATGACGCGATCGAGATCGACGTCGATGCGCTCTACGACGGGACGGAGCTCTACGTCGGCGGCGTGATGGAACACATCGAGGAGGCCGGCATCCACTCCGGCGACTCGGCCTGCACCCTGCCCCCGATCACCCTGGGTAGCGAGACCATCGACCAGATCCGCAGCTCCACCGAGATCATTGCCCAACGGATCGGGGTGAAGGGCCTGCTCAACATCCAGTACGCGCTGCTCGGCGATGCGCTCTACGTGCTCGAGGCCAACCCGCGGTCATCGCGGACCGTGCCATTCGTCTCGAAGGCCACCGGCACGCCTCTGGCCAAGGCCGCAGCCCGCATCTCACTCGGCGCGACCATCGCCGAGCTCCGGTCCGAGGGCCTGCTCCGCTCCTCGGGAGACGGCGCGACACCACTGGAGTCGGCACCTATCGCCGTAAAGGAGGCCGTGTTGCCGTTCAACCGGTTCCGCAGCGCCGACGGCGTCGGGGTCGACACGCTGCTCGGCCCGGAGATGAGGTCCACAGGTGAGGTCATGGGGCTCGACACGGCCTTCGGCACCGCCTTCGCCAAGAGTCAGTCGGCATCGTTTGCCACGCTTCCCACAGGTGGGACGGTGTTCGTCTCGGTGGCAAACCGCGATAAGCGGCACGCGATCTTCCCGATCAAGCGGCTAGCCGACCTCGGGTTCCGGATCCTGGCCACCGAGGGGACGGCGCAGGTGCTGCGTCGCCACGATGTTGCGGTCACCGTGCTGCGGAAGGCGTCCCAGGGTCCCGGTCCAAATGGTGAGCCGACGGTGGTGCAGGCCATCGCGGCGGGCGAGATCGACCTCGTGGTCAACACGCCGCACGGCCACTCGCTCCATGGCAGCCCCCGAAAGGACGGCTGGCAGATCCGCGGCGCGGCCATCCTCGCCGGCGTGCCCTGCGTCACCACGGCGCAGGCCCTCGCGGCATGCGTGCAGGGCATCGAATCCCTGCGCCGTGGGGCGCCCGGGGTGCGTTCGCTGCAATCCTGGAACTCCGCGGTTGACGCGGAGCTCTCCTGATCCGTGGCCACATAACACGCGGAGCTGCTCGCCCGCGGATGAGAGGATCGGTGTCATGACAGGGACTCAGTTCAGAGAAGGCGCCAAGCTTGCCATCGTCGGCGCCGGCGCGGTCGGATCATCACTGGCCTACGCGGCCCTCATCCGAGGCGTGGCCAGGCGGGTGGTGCTTCACGACGTCAACGGACCCAAGGTGCGCGCCGAGGCTCTGGACCTGGCGCACGGCGGCCAGTTCCTCCCCGAGGCGGTGATCGAAGGCTCAGACGACGTGGACATCACGCGGGGCTCGGACGTCGTCGTCGTGACCGCCGGGGCGAAGCAGAAGCCGGGCCAGACCCGGATGGACCTGGCCGGGTCGACGGTGTCCCTCATGCAGAAAGTTATCCCCCCGCTGGTTGAGCGGTCGCCGAACGCGACATTCATCATGGTCACCAACCCTGTGGACGTCACCACGCAGGCCGCGCTGAAGATCAGTGGGCTGCCGTCGAACCGCCTCTTCGGATCCGGCACGGTGCTGGACTCGTCGCGGCTGCGGCAACTGATCGCCACCACCTGTGACGTCGCGGTGGGCAACGTCCACGCCTACGTGTGCGGGGAGCACGGCGACACCGAGACCCCGATGTGGAGTACCGCCACCATCGGCGGCGTGCCGTTGACGGAATGGGAGCGCACGACGGGGCGGCTGGGCGCGGCGGAGCGCGAGGCCATCGCCCACCGCGTCGTCAACGCCGCCTACGAGGTGATCGAGGGCAAGGGAGCCACCAACTACGCCATCGGTTTGGCGGCCACGAGGATCATCGAATCGGTGCTACGCGACGAGCGTCGGGTGCTGCCGGTGTCGCGGATGCTGGAGGGCTGGCACGGCATCTCGGGCGTGTGCATGGCGGTGCCGACGGTGGTGGGGCGCGACGGCGCGGGGACGCAACTGGAGCTCCCGGTCTCGGGCGAGGAGTTGTCGCGGCTGCGCGCCAGCGCGGAACACATCCGGTCGATGGCGAAAGGCCTCGGCTTCTAGCGGCTCGTCGCGCCGCGACCCTGCGGACGCCGTGGCAGGTCCCCTCAGTGGAGGATGGCCAGCACGTCGTGCCGCGGGCCGTCGTGGTCCGTCCACCGTCCGATCAGTGAGCCGGCCGCGTTGTCCGGCGTGGGGATGGCGCGCTCGAGCAGGCGCATGACCTCCAGGCGCTCGCCCTCGCCCGGGAGCGTTCCGGTGCCCTGGGCGGTCATGGAGATGGGCAGCTGCGCGCCGTGCGCATCGCGGAGGTCGGCCTGGTGATCCGCCTCCCGGATGACGCGCGACGCTTCGTCGACGAACACCGGATCAGTGGCCGCGTCGTAGCAGTACCGCAGCCCGAGTTCGGAGTGCTCCAGCGTGCCGATGAGGTCCGCGCCGTCAAGGGGTGCCGCTCGCCAGGTCACCGGAACGAAGTAGTACTCCAGGCCGGAGCGCACCACCATGCAGTCCAGGCCCACCTCGCCGGCAGGGTCGACGAAGCGGAAGTAGGCGGCGCGCTCGAGCGTGGCGTGGTCTCCCTTGAACCAGTGCTGGCCGGGCAGCCACTGCTGCAGGAGTTCCAGCTTCGACGGCGTCAGCGTGGCCCCGACGTGCAACTCGGCCGCGGCGCTCACGACGCCACCTCGGTGCCGTAGCGCTTGACGGCGCGGGCCTGCGCCTTGATACGTTCGACGTCGCGGTCCTTGGGCGGGGCGGTGGTGACCAGTTCGTCGAGCAGGTCATCCGTGACGGCCGCCACGGCCTCGACAGCGCGCAGGAACGCCTCCTCGTTCGCCTTGCTCGGCTTGGTGAAGCCCGCCACCTTCCGCACGTACTGCAGGGCGGCAGCGTGCACCTCGTCGTGCGTGGCGGGGGGATCGAAGTTGTTCAAGGGCCGGATGTTGCGACACATGTCGCCAGCCTACGTCCGTCCACCGCCCGCGGAAAGGGAGCCGGCTAGGCCGGTTCCGAACGGAACCGGGCGACACCACCCAGTGCGGCGGTACGGAAGGCTGCGTCGTGGACGCCTGCCACGTGGGCGGCCGCGCAGGCCGACGCCCACGCCACGGTGTCGCGCACGCCGCGACCCTCGAGCACCCCGACGGCCAGCCCCGCCACGAACGCGTCACCCGCCCCCACCGACAGCCGCGGCCGATCCACCGGGCATCCGCCCCGCCACGCGACCCCACCGTCGAGATAGGCCACCCCTCCGGCGCCGAGCGTGATGATCGGCAACCCCACCCCGTGGCCCGCCAGCGTCGCCAGGTGCCCGGCCACGTCGTCGGCCCGGCGGAGCGCTCCGAGCGCGCGGACCTCGTCGTCGTTGGGCTTGACGGCCGACAGCAGACCGGTGCCGACGGCCGCGGCGAGGTACGGGCCCTGGTTGTCCGAGATCACCCGCGCTCCCCGCGCAACGAGCGCCCGCACCGTGCCGGCGAGCGCATCCGGCGGCACGACCGCGGGGACGGACCCGTTGAGCGTCACGACGTCACCCGGCTGCGCATCCGCGACCACCCGCGCCAGCAACTCCTCGGCCTGGGCGGCCGAGGCCAGCTGATACCCCGGCGAGACCATGTGCGCAGCCACCCTGTCCTCCATGAGGAGCGTCAGATTGTGCCGGGTGCGCCCCGGCACCGGGACGCTGTGCACGGTCACGCCCGCTGCCTCGACGGCGCCCCCGTGCAGCGCGCGCTCGCCCTCCCCGATCAGGTAGTACGCGTGCGCCGGCACGCCGCACTGCACCACCCGTCGCGCCACGAACACGCCCTTGCCGGAGGGCACCGACTCGAACGAGCGCGCCTGCTCGACGCCGCCCCAGGTCACGCCGTCGACGAGGAAGTGATCGTCGAAGCCGGTGTTGAACGTGACGGTGCGCACCACTGGGCCCACTGCTCCCCCTCTCGTGTCCGGCGCCGTCGTCGATGACGGATCGGCCTCCAACCTAGCGATCCCGCCCCTCAGTCGTGCCTGGCGGGGGTATCTGCCACGATGGGGCACATGTTGGCGCTGGCGAAGACGCGGCCGGGCCCGGGGCTGGAGTTGATCGAGCTGCCGCGCCCCACCCCGAGTTCGAACGAGGTCCTGATCCGGGTGATGCGGACAGGCATCTGCGGAACCGACCTGCACATCGACGGCTGGGACGGTTGGGCGTCGCAGGTGGTCACCACCCCACGGGTGCTGGGACACGAGTTCTGCGGCGAGATCGTGGAGCTCGGCTCGTCGGTGACCGGTCTCGATGTGGGCCAGTTCGTCTCCGGCGAGGGGCACTACGTGTGCGGGCGCTGTCGGGCGTGCCTGGCCGGGCGGCGGCACCTCTGCCGCAACACCCGCGGCATCGGCTACCACGTCGACGGCGCATTCTGCGAGTACTTCGCCATGCCGGCGGGCAACGTGTGGGTGCACAACTCGCCCGTCGACCCGGACGTCGCGGCGATCTTCGACCCGTTCGGCAACGCCGTCCACGCCGCGCTGCAGTTCCCCGCGCTGGCGGAGGACGTGCTCGTCAGCGGCGCCGGGCCGATCGGCATCATGGCCGCCCTCGTCGCGAAGTTCCAGGGTGCGCGCAACGTCGTCATCACGGACCTGGGCGACGAGCGGCTGGAACTGGCGCGACGGGTGGGCCTGAGTAACACCGTCAACGTGTCGCGGGAGAACCTGGCGGATGTTTACGGGCGCTTCGACATGCACGAGGGATTCGACATCGGCCTGGAGATGTCCGGCTCGGGCGCGGCGCTCACGTCGATGATCCAGCACATGACACACGGCGGTCGGATCGCGCTGCTTGGCACCCCGACGAGGCCGCTGGAAGTGGACTTCGCCACCATCATCTTCAACATGCTGACCATCCAGGGCGTGACCGGGCGGCAGATCTTCGAGACCTGGTACGCCATGAGCGCGTTGCTGCGCTCCGGGCTGGACATCTCGGGTGTCATCACGCACCGATTCCCCGCGGCGTCGTTCCGCCAGGCGTTCGACGTCGCGGCCGCCGGGCACGCGGGCAAAGTCATCCTGACCTGGGACGAGTGAGGACCACCATGTCATTCCTGGACCACATCCGCGGCGAGCTCACGCAGCTACGGAACGACGGGCTGTACAAGACGGAGGCGCCGCTGACGACGGCGCAGGCCGCGCACGTCGGCACGCCGTCAGGCGAGGTGATCAACCTGTGCGCCAACAACTACCTGGGGCTGGCGAACTCGAAGGTGCTCATCGACGCGGCCGAACGGGCGTACGACCGCTGGGGCTTCGGCATGGCGTCGGTCCGGTTCATCTGCGGCACGCAGACGCTGCACCAGGACCTGGAGGCGCGCCTGACCGCGTTCCTGCGCAGCGGGAGGAACGGGCACGACGGGTGGGACACCATCCTCTACTCCTCGTGCTTCGACGCCAACGGTGGACTGTTCGAGACCCTGTTCGGCGCGGACGACGCGATCATCTCCGACGAGCTCAACCACGCGTCGATCATCGACGGCGTCCGCCTCAGCAAGGCCGCCCGCTACCGCTACCGCAACCGCGACATGGCGGACCTGCGCGCGCAGCTTGAGGCGTCGCGGGGGGCGCGCCACCGGGTGATCGCCACCGACGGCGTGTTCTCGATGGACGGCTACGTCGCACCGCTCGACGAGATCTGCGCGCTGGCCGATGAGTACGACGCGTTGGTGATGGTGGACGACTCGCACGCGGTGGGCTTCGTCGGCGCCACGGGGGCCGGTACCCCGGAGCGGTTCGGCGTCACGGAGCGGGTGGACATCCTCACCGGCACGCTGGGCAAGGCGCTGGGCGGGGCATCGGGCGGCTACACCTGCGCACGGAGGGAGGTGGTGGAACTGTTGCGTCAACGGTCGCGGCCGTACCTGTTCAGCAACTCGCTGGCACCGTCGATCGCCGCCGCGACCATCGCTGCGCTGGACCTGCTGGAGACGTCGTCGGATCTGCTGGACCGGTTGGCCGGGCACACGGCCTACTTCCGCCGCCGGATGGTGGAGGAGGGTTTCGAGATTCCGGAGTCGGACCACCCGATCGTGCCGGTGATGCTCGGCGACGCCGTCCTGGCCGCCCGGATGGCCGATGAGGTGCTCGCGCGGGGAGTGTACGTACGGGCGTTTTCCTTCCCCGTCGTGCCTCGGGGTGCGGCGCGGATCCGGACCCAGATGTCGGCGGGATTGTCGCGGGAGGACCTGGACGCGAGTGTCGCGGCGTTCGTGGCGGCCCGCGCCGCCGTCGCGGACTGAGTGGGGCGCCCTGGGCCGCGGGAACGATCCACCAGTGCGGGTGTCCCCGCGTGGACCCAGGCGGGGACACCCGCACTGGTGGATCGTTTCCGCGCCCGTGGACCCCTGACGATCCGCGCGCGGGTGGGGGTCCGGCCCGTGAACCACCCCTGGTAGGCTCGATCACAGCCGGGGTGCCCCGAGGTAGGGGCTGAGAACACACCCGCAACACCTGATCTAGGTCGTGCTAGCGAAGGGAGCCACCTCCATGACCATCCCCACCCTCACCATCGGCGCCGGCGCCGGCGCCGGCGCTGGCGGAGCCCACACCCACGACGGCACCACCACCGTCACCGCGATCCTCAGCGCCGTACGCACCGCGACACCACTCGTGCACTGCATGACCAACACCGTCGTGCCCGAGGTGACTGCAAATGTGCTGCTCGCCGTCGGCGCCGCGCCCGCGATGATCGACCTCCCCGAGGAGGCGGAGATCTTCGCGACGGTGGCCTCGGCGCTGCTCGTCAACGTCGGCAACGGCCTCAGCGAGCAACACGAGGGCATGCGTCGCGCCGCCGCGGCGGCGGACCGGGCCGGCACCCCCTGGGTCCTCGACCCGGTCGCCGTGGGCGCCCTTCCCGTGCGCACCCAGCTCGCCCGCGACCTCCTCGCCCACCGTCCCGCCGCCATCCGCGGCAACGCCTCCGAGATCCTCGGCCTGGCCGGGGCGAGCGGCGGCGGTCGCGGTGTGGACGCCACCGACGAGGTGGAGGCCGCCGTCGAGACCGCCCGCGAGATGTCGCGACAGACGGGCGCCGTCGTCGCGATCTCCGGCCCCGTCGACGTGATCGTCAGCGAAGGCCGCACCACCCGCGTCACGGGCGGGGACCCCCTCATGCCGCTGGTCATCGGGACGGGGTGCGCGCTGGGCGCGACGGTCGCGGCCGCCCTCGGCGCCGCACGCGCCACCGGCCACAGCGCCCACGACGCCGTCGTCGCCGCGCACGCCGTCTTCGGCGCCGCCGGCCTCACCGCCGCCCGCCAGGCGCAGCACCCCGCCAGCTTCCGGACCGCCTGGCTCGACGCCCTGCACGCCCTCACCCCCGACGAGGTCGCGTCCCTGGTCACCCTCGAGGAGGCCGACGAGGCCACGTCCGGCGAGCCGCGGGAACGGCCGTGACCCAGGCGCGCCCCGGGCTGGCCGATGCCGTCGACTGGCGCCTCTACTACGTCACCGACTCGGCGATGTCGGGCGGCCCGGCACACGTCCCCGGCATGGTCGAGCAGGCCGTCCTGGGCGGTGCCGGGGTGGTGCAGGTCCGAGACAAGGACCTTCCCAGCGACGAGTTCCTCGCTCTCGCCCGCGCCTGCGTCGACGCGGCCCGACGTGCCGCTGACCAGACCGGCAGGGCCCCGGCACTCGTGATCAACGACCGCCTGCACGTCGCGGAGGAGCTGGGCCTGCACTTCCACCAGGGCCAGGACGACGGCAACATCCGCCAGGCGCGACGCCGCCTCGGCCCCGACCTCCTCATCGGCCTCAGTATCTCCACCGACGCCCAGCTCGCCCACGAGCTCGAGGACCAGACCGCCGACGTCCTCGGTCTCTCTCCGCTCTGGGACACCCCGACCAAGACCGACGCCGCCGCTGGGCTCGGCCTCGACGGCGCCGCCCGGCTCGCCCGTCGCGCCGGCGGACGAGCCAAGACGGTCGCCATCGGCGGCATCAACGCCCGCAACGCCGCGCAGGTGATCGCCACCGGCGTCGACGGCGTCTGCGTGGTCTCCGCCATCACCACCGCACCAGACCCTCGCGCGGCCGCCGCCGAGCTGCTCGCCCTCTGGAGGATTCCGTGACCACCCCGAAGATCGTGCTCAGCATCGCCGGCTCGGATCCCAGCGGGGGCGCCGGGATCCAGGCGGACCTCAAGACGTTCACCGCGCTCGGCGTATACGGCGCCGCGGCGCTGGCGGGCCTCACCGTCCAGAACACCCAGGGCGTCCGCGCGGCCCGGCCTGTCGACGCCGCCTTCGTGCGGGACCAGATCCTCGCCGTGTTCGACGACCTCCCTGTGGCCGCGACCAAGCTCGGGATGCTGTCCAACGCCGCCGTGGCCACCGCGGTCGCCGACGTCCTCGAGCAGCGCCGAGCCGACGCGGGCCTCATCGTCCTGGACCCGGTCATGATCGCCACCTCCGGCGACGCCCTCCTCACCGACGACGCCGTCGACGTGGTCCGCACCCGCCTGCTCCCCCTCGCCGACGTCGTCACCCCCAACGTCCCAGAGGCCGCAGCCCTCCTCGGCGAGGACCCGGTCACCGACACCAACGGTCTCATCCGGCAGGCCCGCGCACTCGTCGCCGCCGGGGCACGCGCCGTCCTGGCCAAGGGAGGCCACCTCACCGACTCGGAGCTCACCGACGTCTACGCCCACGGTGACACGTTCGCCCTGCTCACCGGCCCCCGCATCCGCACCCGCCACACCCACGGCACCGGCTGCACGCTCAGTTCGGCGATCGCGGCCGTGGCGGCCCGCCGCGGCGACACCCGCGGCACCGGCGTCCGGCTCGAGTCCGTCGAGGAGGCCCGCGACTACCTGATGCGCGCCCTCGAATCCGGCTCCCACTGGCGCCTCAGCCGCACGCCGGACACCGGACACGGCCCCGTGGACCACCTCGTCGGCCGCGCGGAGGTGGGGCTGTGAGCATCGGCTGGGAGCCAGGCGAGTTCAGCGCCCGCGCCTGGGCGGCCACCGCCGGAATCCGCGCCCGCATCGACCACCTCCCACTCCTCACCGAGCTGGCCGACGGCACCCTCGAGCCGCACCGCTTCGTCGAGTACCTCGGACAGGACGACTTCTACCTCCGCGGCTACACCCGCGCCCTGGCGACCCTCGCCTCCCGCGCCCCCACCTCCCGGGCCGCCGCGTTCTGGGCACGGAGCGCCGGCGAGGCCGTCCAGGCGGAGGTCCTCATGCACGACGCCCTGCTGGCCGACGACAGGCTCCGCGGCCTCCCGCGCCCCGCCGTCGCCTCCCCCACCACGCGCGCCTACGTGAACTCGCTCCTGGCGGCCACCGCGTTCGAGGCGTACGAGGTGGGGGTCGCAGCGGTGCTGCCCTGCTTCTGGGTGTACGCAGACGTGGGCGCCACGCTGGCCGATCGCGCCGCCTCGTTGAGCCCGCATCCGTACGCCGGCTGGGTGGCCGCCTACGCGGACCCCGCCTTCCAGCACGTCACCCGGGAGGCGATCACGCTTCTCGACGACGCCGCCGCGGGCACCGACGCCGTCACCAGGGGGCGGATGCTGACCGCCTTCGTCGACGCCACCTACTACGAGGAGCTGTTCTGGGCGGGCTCCTACACCCTGGAGCGCTGGCAAGTCTGAGCGCCCCCTCACCCTGACCTGGGCGGCGCCCCCGGCCACGCCCAGCAGTTGGGACTTTCCGCCGTGGCTGAACTAATCTGTGCGCATGCCTGATATTGCGCCGCCCGGACGTCTGTTGCCCGCGGACGAGACGCCGAACACCGACACCCGCACCTACGGGCCCGCGTCCACCCCGACGCACCCGCTCGCCACGGCCCCCGTGAGCGCGCCGCCCTTCTCCGTGGACGGCTTCGTGCGCGAATTCCTGCACGAACTCAACACCAATCAGGGCGTTCCGCTGTCCCTCTCCAGCGTCAACGACCAGTACCTCGCCCTCGCCAGCACCGTCAAGAACTACCTGATGGCCCGCTGGCTCGAGACCAACCGCAAGACGCGCGAGGCGAAGGTCAAGACCATCGGTTACCTCTCGGCCGAGTACCTCCTCGGCCGCCAGCTGGGCAACGCGCTGCTCGCCACAGATCTCAACGCCATCGCCGCGCAGGGCCTCGAGCTCTGCGGGTTGGATCTGCCCACTCTGCGCGCACAGGAGGTGGAACCCGGCCTCGGCAACGGCGGCCTGGGCCGCCTCGCCGCCTGCTTCATCGACTCCATGGCCACCATGGACGTCCCGAGCATCGGCTACGGCATCCGCTACGAGTACGGCATCTTCAGGCAGACCTTCGTCGACGGCCGCCAGGTGGAGCAGCCCGACACGTGGCTCGCGCTCGGCTCCCCGTGGGAGTTCCCCCACCCGGAGGCCGGTGTGCAGGTCAGCTTCGGCGGCCACACCGAGACCTACCTCGACGGCGACGGCCGCGAGCGCAGCCGCTGGGTCCCGGCCTGGAACGTGCTGGGGATCCCGTTCAACTACATGGTGCCCGGATACCTCAACGGCCGCGTGAACACGCTGCGCCTGTGGAGCGCCGCCGCCACCAAGGCGTTCGACCTGCAGATCTTCAACGCCGGCGACTACGCCCAGGCCGTGCGCGCCCAGACCTTCGCCGAGAACATCTCCAAGGTGCTCTACCCCGAGGACTCGACGCCGCAGGGCAAGGAGCTGCGCCTTCAGCAGCAGTACTTCTTCGTGGCCTGCTCGCTGCACGACTTCATCAACAACGAGCTCGAAGAGGGCTTCGACCTGCACAACCTGTCCGAGCGGATCATCTTCCAACTCAACGACACCCACCCGGTCATCGGCGTCCCGGAGCTCATGCGGATCCTCATCGACGAGAAGGGCTTCGAGTGGGACGAGGCGTGGGAGGTCACCAAGTCCTGCTTCGCCTACACCTGTCATACGCTGCTGCCCGAGGCGCTCGAGGTGTGGTCGACGGATCTCCTGGGCCGGCTGCTCCCGCGCCACCTCGAGATCATCTTCCGGATCAACGAGGAATTCCTCGCCGAGGTGCGCGAGGCGTTCCCCGGCGACGAGATGCGCGCCCGTCGGATGTCGATGATCGCCGAGTTCCCGGAGCGCGGCGTGCGCATGGCGTACCTCGCCACGGTCGCCGGCACCAAGGTCAACGGCGTGGCCGAGCTGCACTCGCAGCTGCTGCGCGACAAGGTGCTCCCGGACTTCTCCGAGATGTGGCCGGACAAGTTCACCAATGTGACCAACGGCGTGACCCCGCGTCGCTTCGTGCGGATGGCCAACTTCAAGCTCGCCGAGCTCATCACCGACGTCATCGGCCCCGGATGGGTCACCGACCTGGAGCGCCTCAAGGAGCTCGAGACGTGCGCCGATGAGCCGGAGTTCCAGGCGAGTTTCCGGGAGGTCAAGGCGTGGAACAAGACCCGCCTCACCAACCTGCTGCGGCAGCGCGACGGCATCGAACTCCCGCATGGCCACATGCTCGACGTGATGGTCAAGCGCCTGCACGAGTACAAGCGCCAGTCGCTCAAGATCCTGCACATCGTCTCGCTGTACGAGCAGGTCATCTCAGGCAAGCTCGCCGCCTCCGACGTCACTCCGCGCACCGTCGTGTTCGGCGCCAAGGCGGCCCCTGGCTACCGGATGGCCAAGGACACGATCCACCTCATCAACAGCGTGGCGAAGAAGGTCAACGCCGACGAGAGGCTCGAGGGTCGCCTCAAGGTGGCGTTCCCGGCCAACTACAACGTCACGCTGGCCGAGAAGTTGATCCCGGCCGCCGACCTGTCTGAGCAGATCTCACTGGCCGGCATGGAGGCCTCCGGCACCGGCAACATGAAGTTCGCCCTCAATGGCGCACTCACCATCGGCACGGACGACGGCGCCAACGTCGAGATCCGCCGCCTGGTGGGCGACAAGCACTTCTTCCTGTTCGGGATGTCCGAGCCACAGGTGGCCGAGCTGGGCGCCAAGGGGTACAACCCGGGCTCATACTACGAGTCGAACCCTCAGCTCAAGGCGGCGCTGGACCTCATCCTGGCAGGCGAGTTCAGCGACGGGGACCGGCACATGTTCGACTCCGTGGTCTACAACCTGCTGCACCAGGACCGCTTCATGGCTCTGGCGGACTTCGAGGATTACGTGGACGCCCAGGCCAGGGTCGAGGCGCGCTACGCCGACCAGGCGGCCTGGACCCGCTCCTCGATCCTCAACGTGGCTCGCAGCGGGTACTTCAGCTCGGACCGCTCGATGCGCGACTACCTGCAGCGGATCTGGCACACCACGCCGATGATCTGATCCCGCACCGACCCGAAGGGGCCCCGCCAACTCCAGTCCCGGCTGACATCAGCGCCCCCACGTGCACTCAGTCGGCAGCCCCCTGGTGGCGGCCGACCGGGACCACCAACGGGGTGCCGGAGACCGGGTCGGGGATGACCCGGCTCGGCACACCGAACACGTCGCGCACCATGTCCTCGGTCACCACGTCCGACGGCGCGCCCGCGGCCACCACGGCCCCGTCGCGCATCGCGATCAGCCGGTGGCTGTAGCGGGCGGCGAGGTTGAGGTCGTGCAGCACCATCACCACCGTCGTGCCCCGCTGCCGGTTGAGGTCGACGACGAGGTCGAGTACCTCGACGGCTCGGGCGATGTCGAGGAACGAGATGGGCTCGTCGAGCAGCAGGGTCGCGGTGCGCTGCGCGAGCACGGTGGCGATCCACACGCGCTGCCGCTGACCGCCGGACAGCTGATCCACCCGGCGCCCCGCCAGCTCAGCGGTGCGGGTCATCGCAAGCGCCTCGTCGACGGCGTCCTGGTCGGCCCGCGACCAGCCGCCGAGCATCGCCCGGTGCGGGTGTCGCCCCAGCCCCACCAGCTCGGCGACCGCCATCGCCTCTGGTGTGACCGGCGCCTGCGGCAGGAGCCCCAGCCGGCGGGCCAGCGCGCGGGCGGGGAGCGTGGCCACGTCATCGCCGTCGAGGAGGATCTGCCCCGACGACGGTGCCAGCAGCCGGCTGAACCCGCGCAGCAGCGTCGACTTACCGCAGCCGTTGGGCCCGACGATGCTCGTGATCCGCCCGGCGGGCACGTGCACGTCGAGGTCCCGCGCGACGACGCGCTCGCCGTAGCCCAGCGTCACCGATCGCGCGATGAGCTCACCCATGGATCTCCTCCTCCGAGGTCGAACGCAGCAGCAGCGCCACCAGCATGGGCGCGCCGAGAAGCCCGGTGATGATCCCCACCGGCAGGGGGCCCCACGGCCAGCGCGCGTCGCCCAGCAGGTCGGCGGCCAGGACGACGACGGAACCCACCAGTGCCGCCAGGGGCAGGGACGACCGGCCGGCGTTGAGCCGCCGCGCGATCGGCCCGGCCAGCAGGCCCACGAAGGCGATGGGCCCCGCCACAGAGGTCGCGGCGCCGGTGAGCAGGACCACCACCAGAAGGATGCCGAGCCGCACGCGGGGCACGCGGACGCCGAGCCCGCCTGCCAGGTCGTCGCCCACTTCGACCAGCCGCAGCGGCCGGCCGAGGAGCAGCAGCAGCGGCAGCCCGACCGCCACGGCCACCCACAGCCGCGCCACCCCGTCCCACGTCATGGACCCCAGGCTGCCGCTCAGCCAGCGCATGGCGTCGCGTGCCTGATAGACGCTGCCGCGGATCAGCACCCAGTGGATGACCGCCTGCAGCGCGAACGCGAGCGCGAGGCCGATGAGGATGATCCGGTTGGACGCCGAGTGGGCGCCACCCGACAGCACGAAGATGCCGAGCGCCACCGCCAGTCCGCCTGCGAACGCCGCCGCGGTGACCTGGGCGCCCGTGAGACCGAACATGACCAGCCCGGTGACCGCGGCCGCGCTGGCGCCCAGGGTCACGCCCATGACCTCGGGGCTGGCCAGCGGGTTGCGCAGCATGGACTGGAGGGCCGCGCCCGACCCGCCGAGGGCGAGCCCGGCGGCCAGCGCGACCAGCACCGTCGGCAGCTTGGTCTCCAGGAAGATGAAGCTGGCCGAGCCCAGATCCTCGCCGCCCAGGATGCGCAGCGCGTCGAAAGCCGCGATCTGGTAGTCGCCCAGCAGGGCGCGGGCCACAAACAGCCCGGCCACAGTGACCGCTGCGGCGCCGGTCACGAACCGACGGCGGCGCACGGTCGCGGCCCGGAGCGCGGCGGCGCTCACGCGTGTACCGACCTGCGCACCAGCGCCACCAGAACCGGCGCGCCCAGCAGGAGCACGACCAGCCCTGCGGAGATCTCCGCGGGCGGCATGACCACACGGCCGATGATGTCGGCGGTCAGCAGCAGCACGGGCCCGAGCACCAGTGACCCGGCGATGACGATGCGGTAGTCGGGACCGACGAGCAGCCGGACGATGTGCGGCACGACGAGACCGACGAACCCGATGGGGCCGACCACCGCGACCGACCCTGCGGCCAGCAGCACCGCGCCGGTGCCCAGTAGCGCCCGCGCGCGCCGGGTTCGGGTCCCGAGCGCGGTGGCGAGGTCGTCGCCAACCGCGAGGGTGTTGAGGGTGGCGCCGGCCCACACGGTCATCGCGGCGCCGGCCAGGAGGACGGGCAGCGAGGGCAGGAGCAGCGGGAGACCGCGGCCGCCGATCGAGCCCACCTGCCAGAAGCGCATCACCTCGAGCGCGGCCTGGTTGCGGATCGTCACCGCAGACACGGCGCTGAAGCAGGCGGCGGTGACGGCGGCGCCGAGGAGGACGAGCAGGACCGGATCGGTGCGGCCGCGGCTGAGCAGCGCGACGAACCCCGCGGCGGCAACTGCACCCAGCAGGCTGAGGCCCACGATGGTGCCCTGGGAGGCCCCCACTCCGGTGACGACGCCCAACGCGATCGCCAGCGCCGCCCCGGCGTTGATCCCGAGCAGGCCCGGATCCGCGAGTGGGTTGCGGGTGATCCCCTGCAGGATGGCGCCCGACAGGGCGAGGGCCGCCCCGCAGACCAGGCCGACGAGGGTCCGGTCCACGCGGGCGACGAGGATCGCGGCGGAGACGGGCTCGCGGCCGGTGAGGAACGCGACGACGTCACCCACCGGCACGCTCACCGCACCGAGCCCGAACGAGGCCAGCGCCGCGGCCACTAGACAGCCGACGGCGATCGCGCCGCCTGCCGCCCGCGGCAGCGTCACTGGACCTTCGCGGCGGCCTCCGCCAGCAGCGGCAGGAACTTCTCGACCGCGACGGGGATGCTGAGCGGGGTGGGGCTGGACAGCGGCAGGGCAAGCGTCGGGTCGCCCGAGGCCACGAACGCGCCGGTCTTCAGCGCCGGTAGATCCTGGATGAGCGGCGCCGCCTGGATGTCGGCCAGCTTCACCGAGTCGTCGGTGTAGAAGACGATCACATCGGCGTCGAACTCCGATGCCCGCTCGGCGGAGACGTCGACGGAGAACTGGCCGGGTGCGCCGGCGCTCAACTCGGTGACGATGGCAGGGGTCTGCAAGCCGACGGCGTCGAGGAAACGCGGACGGGCGTCGGTGGCGCTGTAGACGCCGAATTTCGAGTAGTCGGCGGCAGCGAACCAGATCCACGCGGCGGATGTGCCCGCGATCTCCGGGTACTGCGCTCCGGCCTCCTCCAGGAGGAAGGTGGTGTCGGCCTCCACCTCGGCCGCACGGTCGCTGCGACCCACAGCCCGGCCGACGAGCTCGAGCGAGTCCTGCCAGGAGGTGGACCAGGGCGCTTCCGGGTAGGCGACCACCGGCGCCACCTTGCTCAGCGTGTCGTACTCCTCCTGTGTCAGGCCGGAGTTGGTGGCAAGGATGAGGTCCGGTTCGAGGGCGACGATCTCCTCGATCGGTGCCCCGGCTGAGTCGTCGTAGCGGGTGGGCTGGTCGCCGCCCAACTCGGCGACGGCGGCGTCGAACCAGTCCGTGGAGCCGGCGGCGTTACCGCCCCAGGTGATCTTCACGGCGCCGACCGGCACGACGCCGAGCGAGACGAGGGTCTCGTGGTCGGTCCACCCGATGGTGGCGACGCGGGTGGGCTCCGCCTCGATCACCGCCTCGCCCAGGGCGTGGGCCACGGTGACCGGGAAGGCATCGGCAGCGGTGGCCTCCGACGAGGCCACCGTCGCGGACGACGTGCTGTCGGGGCTCGAGGTCGCGGCCGGGCCGGTGCTGCAGGCGCTGAGAGCGAGCACGGCGGCAACCGCGCCCGCGACGCGGGACAGAAGTGACATGGGTTTCCTTGTTTCGTAGGGCAGGGACGGTCAGGCGCGTGCCTGGCCGAGCTTCCAGTAGCCGGAGAAGAGCACCTGCTGTTTCACGACGCCGCGCTCGATGACGAGGAGACGGCGGCATGCGGCAGCGAGGTCGCTCTCCCCGCAGAGATAGAAGTAGTCGTACGACGTGGTGTCGAGTTCGCGCAGGAGCCCCAACGCCCGCTCACCCGGCGCCGCCCCGTCGCGGGTGACGACGGTGAGGCCCGGATGCCAGGACAGCGGCGTCAGGTGCGCGACATCGGGGGTCTCGACGATGATCCGGCAGTCGGGGTCCAGGTCGTGAGCCTCAAGGATCGCGGCCAGGCCCGGGGCGGCGGTCTCGTCGACCACGAAGCAGAGGCGCGAGGCTGCGCCGGGGAGGAAGAGGGCGCCGCACTGGCGGAAGCCCACCCGATCACCCGGGGCGGCCCCAAGCGCCCAGGCGGAGCCGGGGCCGTCGGTGCCGTGCGTGACGATGTCGACTTCGACGGTGCCGGCGCCGGGATCGTGGCGCCGGACGGTGTACCAGCGCAGCACGGGGCGATCACCCTCGGGTATTTCCGCGACGGCGGCGCGGATGTTGAACCGCTCGGCGTCCGGCAGCACGAGTTGCCCCGACCCACCGGGCATGAGGAGCCCGAAGTACTCATCTGCGCCCACGCACTCGAGCCCGACGAACTCGGCGGCGCGGAGGGTGATCCGCCTGACCGAGGCGGCCGGGGAGGTCACGGCGATCACCTCGGCCGCGACCAGGCGGTGCCCACGGGCCCGCGGCGTGGCCGCCATGGCGCCCCGGGCCCTCGTCTTGGCGAGGCGGAACTGCGCCTTCTCAATCAGCGTCGCGATCGTCACGGAAGTTAGGCTAACCTAACTTCGGAATTACGCAAACCGCGTCTTGCCAAATGCCTCAGCGGGTGGGCGCCTGCGCTCGGCGCGACAATCTCACGTCGCTACCTGCCCAGAACAGGAATCCCTTCAGGACGAGCGTTCCGTTCGAACCGTCTCCTCGGGCGGGGCCCTCGATGTCGTTGCCCGCCATGACCGCGATGGACTCGTCGATGACCCGCACCCCGGCAGGCACGTAGATGTCGTGTCCGGCCATGACGGCGGAGAGTTCCATCGTGAGCACGACCCCTGGGCCCATGACGTCGTCGAGGTGGATGGTGTCGCCGCCCCACCATGCGACGTTGCGGTACAGGGTGGTGCCGGGGGCGACGTCAACCTCGCGGCCGCTCATGATCGTGAACGACGGCGCACCCACGGCAACCGCCGGCTCGGCATGCGAAAGGGGCTGGAGCCGGGCGACCGTGGTGGTCGCCAGCTCCAGCCCCTCGGGCAGATCTTCGACAAGCCTGACGAACTCGTCCGTGTAGCGGGCGTGCATCGCAGCATCCTGCCGCTCACCCAGCTCCTCGACCGTCAGCCGCCCCTCCGCGTGGGCACGCTGGAGCACGGTCAGGACCGCATCACGGTCTGCGTCTCCGGCGCGAAGGCGCCTGTGCGGAACCAGCTCGTCGGACATGCCAGCAGTCTAGGACGCGGGGGGTCCGGGCACCTCCGGGCCGTCCTGCTCCTCGTCCTCAGCTCCATGGCGAGCCTCGCCGCGACCCCTGTCCGCCATCTCGCGGTAGCCCTTGGTGAGCTCCTCCACGAACTTGTTGATCTGATCGCGCATCTGGGCCAGGAACGCCTTGGCGCCCTCGGTGGAGTCGTTGTCCGGGTGAGCGGCGACATACTGGCGCTGCTGCTCCTCGTAGAAGGTCTTGGCTTTGTCGCCGACGAAACCGGCGAAGCCGACGGCGGCGAAGGCGGCCTCGGCGGCCACCTTCTTGAGGTTCTCCCCGATGTTCTCCGGCGACACTCGATCCTGCGGATCCGCCGCCGTCACCTGCTCGTGCTCCGGCCCGAGCTCGGGCTCAGGCTCGAAGTCCTTGGTGTCCTCGGCGTCCAGGAAGGTTGCCGTGGGGACCTCGTCGTGCTCGTGGTGCGTCATGATGTGTCCTCCTCCATCCGGGCGACTCACCCGGCGTGTCTTACCAGTGTGCCGCGTTTCCGGCGCTTGTCACAGGGGGTGTCCCCCTGATTCTGCCCCCGAATCGCCCCTGGGGGACGCCTATCCGGCCACCGAGGGCGGCAGCGCGAGGCGGCGGACCGGGCGGGACCGGCCGGCGTGGACGGCGCCCGAGGACTCGGCGGTGAAGATGCGCATCGCCGCCTCGTGCGTCTGCAGCCGGCGAATGGTGTCGGTCAGCCGCTCCACCTGATCCCGCAGCCCCTCGACCTCGGCTTCCAGCGCGAGGATGCGCCGGATCCCCTCCAGGTTGATGCCCTCGGTCTGGCTGAGGTGCTGGACGTGGCGGAGCTTGGCCACATCCCTGAGGGAGTACCGCCGGCCCCTGCCTCGAGCGCGCTGCGGCACCACCAGGCCCAGCCTGTCGTAGCCGCGCAACGTCTGCGCGTGCATGTCAGCCAACGAGGCCGCGACGGACACCGGGAAGACGGCCGCGTCGATGTCGAACAGCTGGGGCAGGCTCGTCATGCTCTCACCCGCCGAACAGGGAGGCCCTGGGGTTGGTCTCGTGCGCCTTCTCCGCGTACTCCTGGAGAGCCCGCTTGGCCTCGTCGCTCAGGTCATCGGGCACCTGCACGTTGAGGGTGACCAGGAGGTCTCCCATGGTGCCGTCCGACTTGCGGGCGCCCTTGCCGCGCACCCGCATCGTGCGGCCGTTGGGGGTCGACGGCGGCACCCGAAGCTTCACGTTGGCGCCGCCCAACGTGGGGATGGTGATCTCCGCGCCGAGCGACGCCTCGGCGAACGTGACGGGCACCTCCAGGGTGAGGTTGCTGCCATTGCGTCCGAAGAGCCGGTGAGCCTTGACTTTCACGCTCACGTACAGGTCTCCCGGGGCGCCGCCGTTCTCGCCGGCCGCCCCCTTCCCCTTGAGCCGGATCCGCTGACCGTCGGACACCCCGGCCGGGATGCGCACCTGCATGGTCTTGGTGGAGCGGCCGCGGCCCGATCCCTCGCAGTCCGGGCACGGGTCATCGACGATCAGACCGCGTCCCAGGCACTCTGTGCACGGCTCGCTCATGTGGAACACGCCACCGGCCTGAGTCGACTGCATGCCGGACCCCTCACATCGCGGGCAGACCCGAGGCAGTGAGCCGGCCTTGGCGCCGGTGCCCCGGCACGACGCACACGGCTGATCCGAGATGGTGCGCATCGTCACCGTCGCGCCCTCGACCGCCTGCTCGAAGGTGATGGTCACATCACCCTCGATGTCGGCACCTCGACGTGGGCCGCGCTGTGTCGCCCGACGGGTGGCACCCGTCTGGGTGAACAGCCCACCGAAGATGTCGCCGAATCCGGCGTTGCCCTGGCCGGCCTGGGCGTTGCGGAGGAGGTCCTCGAACCCCGCCGGTCCGCCCTGGCCGGGCCTGGTGAACTTGAAGCCGCCGCCGAACAGGCTTCGTGCCTCGTCGTACTCCTTGCGCTTCTCGGTGTCGCTGAGGATGGCGTTGGCCTCCGACGCCTCCTTGAAGCGGGACAGCGCCGCGTGGTTGTCCGGATTCTGATCCGGGTGGTTGTCCTTGGCGATCTGGCGGAACGCCTTCTTGATCTCATCGGCACTGGCGCTCTTGGAGACGCCGAGGACCTTGTAGTAGTCCTTTTCGAGCCAGTCCTTCGTGCTCATCTGTCGATCATCTCCCTTCTGCCGGTGTCTGTGATCAGGGGTTGGCCACGGCGACGCGCGCGGGCCGGATGACCCTCGAGCCGAGCAGGTAACCCTGCTGCATGACCTGGGAGATGGTCACCACCGAGACCGGCTCGTCGAGAGGCACCGACATGAGCGCCTCGTGCAGGTTCGGATCGAATTCCTCGCCCACCGCCCCGAACATGGTCAGGCCGTGCTTGGCCGCGACCTTCTGCAACTCGTCGGCGATCATCTTGAAGCCGCCCTCGATGTTCTCGTGCTGCCTGGCCAGTTCGATGTGATCCAGCACCGGCATGAGGTCTCCCACGACGGCTTCGATCCCTGACTGACGGGCAAGGTCGCGGTCCCGGTCCACGCGCTTCTTGTAGTTGACGTACTCGGCTGCCACGCGCTGCAGGTCCAGGGTCCTCTCGGCGACGAGCGCCTCGAGTTCTGCCACCCTGCCCGCGCCGGGATCGAGGGTCTGAGCCTCTTCCCGTCGGGCCTCAGCGGCGTCCTGGTCCTGAACGGCCTCGGGTGAGGGCGCCGCCTGGACGCCCTCACCCACAGCCTCGCCGTTCGGTACGAACTGCGAATCGGTCACTTGTTGTCCTTCTCCTCTTCGACGATCTCGGCCTCGACCACGTCGTCCTCACCCTCCTGGGCGGACCCGGTGGAGGACTCGGACTGGGCCGACTCCTCGGCCTGCCTCGCCTGGGCGGCGGCGTAGATGGCCTGGCCCATGGACGCGGCCTTCGTGTTGAGGTCGTCGATCGCGGTCTTCACCACGTCGTTGTCCTCACCCTTGAGTGCCTCCTTGAGCGCCTCGGTGGCCTCCACGACCGGAGCCTTGACGTCCTCACCGATGGTATCGGCGTGCTCGGCCAGAAGCTTCTCGGTGCGGAACACCAGTGCGTCGCCCTCGTTGCGCATGTCGACGGCCTCGCGGCGCTTGCGGTCCTCCTCGGCGTGCGACTCCGCGTCGCGCACCATGCGGTCGATGTCCTCCTTGCCGAGGGCCGAGCCGCCGGTCACGGTCATGGACTGCTCCTTGCCGGTGGCCAGGTCCTTGGCGCCGACGTGCACGATGCCGTTGGCGTCGATGTCGAAAGTCACCTCGATCTGCGGCACCGAGCGGGGCGCCGGCAGGAGGCCGGTCAGCTCGAAGTTGCCCAGGGACTTGTTGTCGCGGGCGAACTCCCGCTCACCCTGGTACACCTGGATCATCACGGCGGGCTGGTTGTCCTCAGCGGTGGTGAACACCTCCGAGCGCTTGATCGGGATGGTGGTGTTGCGCTCGATGATCTTGGTCATCACGCCGCCCTTGGTCTCGATACCGAGGCTCAGCGGGGTGACGTCGAGGAGCAGCACGTCCTTGACCTCGCCCTTGAGCACACCGGCCTGCAGGGACGCGCCCAGGGCCACGACCTCGTCGGGGTTGACGCCCTTGTTGGGCTCCTTGCCGCCGGTGAGTTCCTTGACCAGGTCCACGACGGCGGGCATGCGGGTGGAGCCGCCGACCAGGAGCACAGTGTCGATCTTGTTCACCGAGGTCTTCGCGTCGGAGATGACCGCGTTGAAGGGCGCGCGGCAGCGGTCCAGCAGGTTCTGGGTCATGCGCTGGAACTCGGAGCGGGAGAGCTTCTCGTCCAGGTGCAGCGGGCCCTCGGACGAGGCGGTGATGTAGGGCAGGTTGATGGAGGTCTCGGAGGCCGAGCTCAGCTCGATCTTCGCGCGCTCGGCCGCCTCCTGCAGGCGCTGGCGAGCCATCTTGTCCTTGGCCAGGTCCACGCCGTGCTTGTTCTTGAACTGCGTGGCCAGCCAGTCCACCACCACGGCGTCCCAGTCGTCGCCGCCGAGGCGGTTGTCTCCCTTGGTGGCCTTGACCTCGAACACGCCGCCCTCGATCTCGAGTAGGGACACGTCGAAGGTGCCGCCGCCGAGGTCGAAGACGAGGACGGTCTGCTCAGCGCCGCCCTTGTCCAGGCCGTAGGCCAGCGCGGCCGCGGTGGGCTCGTTGATGATGCGGTCCACGACGAGGCCGGCGATCTCGCCCGCCTCCTTGGTCGCCTGACGCTCGGCGTCGGAGAAGTACGCGGGAACGGTGATGACGGCGTTGGTGACGGACTCCCCGAGGTAGGCCTCGGCGTCGCGCTTCAGCTTCTGCAGCACGAACGCGCTGATCTGCTGGGGGCGGTAGTCCTTGCCGTCGACGGTGGTCTTCCAATCCGTGCCCATGTGGCGCTTGACGGAGCGGATGGTGCGGTCCACGTTGGTGACCGCCTGACGCTTGGCGACCTCGCCGACGAGGACCTCGCCGGAGTTCGAGAACGCCACGACCGACGGGGTGGTGCGGGCACCCTCCGCATTGGGGATGACGGTGGGCTCGCCACCCTCGAGGACGGCGACGACAGAGTTGGTGGTGCCGAGGTCGATGCCTACTGCACGAGCCATGGGGGTTCCTCCTGTGGAGACAAGTCTGGTTTCAGGGCCTTGAGCCGGGTTCACTCAAGTTAACCACATGAGCCCGCCGGGCTCAAGTTCGAGTTGAGCCACCTCCGCTCAACCCCGTTCCCAAAGATGCGAACGCGCTCAGGGTTCTCGCTCAGGCGCACACTCCACGAACCCCCTGGCCTCCCCGGCCTCACCGCCATCCGTCGAATCACGCGGTTTATGTTCGTCCAGCACGGTGGTCGGGCCTCACAGGCCCCCGAGTCCCGCACTGGAGGAACAAAAACCGCGCCTGACTCCTGCCCAGCCCTGGTGATCGAGCCCTGAAGCTAGGCTGGCGGCATGGAACCCCTCCTCGCTCTCGTCGCGAACTCCAAGGACGGCACGATCACCGCGCTGCGGCTCGCCGACGGCGCCTTGACGGAGGTGGCCACCACCGCCGTCGCGCCCGGACTCCCGCTGGCCGTCGACCGTGAGCACGGCCTTGTCTTCGCCGGCACCAGCGACCCGAAGGGAATCACCGTCCTGCGCCTCGCTCCCTCCGGCGCCCTCGAGATCCTCGGCGCGTACCCCGCCAACGGCGCCCCCGTCTACCTGACGCTCAGCTCCGACGGCGGGTTGCTCTTCAGCGCCTCGTACCACGACCACGTCGGCGAGGTGTGGACCGTCGCCGACGACGGTGCCCTCACCCCCGTCGGTGACACGCTGCACCGGCAGAACATGCACAGCGTGCAGGTGAGCTCGGACGACCGCTTCGCGTACTTCGTGTCGCTGCGGGAGGACCTGGTGGCGCAGTTCGCGGTCGGCACCGACGGCGTGCTCACGCCGCTGGACCCGCCCACCGTCGCCGCACCGGAGGGTTCCGGCCCTCGGCACCTCATCTTCGACGCCGCCCAGACCTCGCTCTACGTCAACACCGAGTACTCGGGCGAGGCGCTGCGCTACCTCCGTGACCCGGAGACCGGCCTGCTGGAGGCGGCCGAGGCGGTCACGAACATCCCCACCGACCGGGGATTGTCGCACAGCCGCTTCGGGGCCAAGCCGCGTGAGGAGGACCTCATCTGGTGCGCGGACCTCCGCCTCGCAGAGGGCGGTCGCCGGCTGTACAGCTCCGAACGCACGCGCGGGACGATCACTGCCGTGGACGTGGCGGCGGACGGGACCCTCGGCGCGGCGACGGCGCACTCGGACGTGGTCGCCCAGCCGCGGCACTTCGTCGTGCTGCCCGACGACAGCCTGCTCGTGGCCTCCGAGATCGACAGGGTCGTC
Organism: Tessaracoccus pujii; assembly: GCF_055326215.1. Classification (NCBI taxonomy): domain Bacteria; kingdom Bacillati; phylum Actinomycetota; class Actinomycetes; order Propionibacteriales; family Propionibacteriaceae; genus Tessaracoccus; species Tessaracoccus pujii. Next base: position 123,452 of record NZ_JBUZNP010000006.1, read on the forward strand.
GCGCTGTACCGGCCTGACGCCGACGGGGCGCTGACCGAGGTGTCGCGGCACGACGTCGGCCTGGGCGCCAACTGGATCGAGATCCTGCCCCTGCCCTAGCCTCCGACCCGCGTCCTGGCCCTGGGGATGCGCGAGGATCCGGAACCCGCGGCACGCGCCCCCGCCCGAATCTTCCACCCCAGCACGTGTGGGAGTGCGTGACGGCCGCTCAGAGGGTGGCCAGGTTCACGTTGTCCAGGCCCGGGTTGTGGCGGCGGACGTCGAGCTTGCGCTCGAGGTCCTGGATGATCGGGATCGCGAAGTTCTCCTCGTACAGCGCCTGGCAGCTGCCGAGGCCACCGGGGCTGAACACGTTGACCTCCATCAGCTTGTCGCCCACGATGTCGAGCCCCACGAGGAACATCCCGTCGGCCACCAGCTTCGGCCGCACCACGTCGACCAGGCCGAGCATCTCGTCGGTCACCTTCGCCGCCAGGGCCTGGCCTCCGGCAGACATGTTGGAACGAGGATCGGAGCCCCCGGACTTCCGCCGGAACGCGGCGTACTTGCCGTTGACCTGCAGCGGCTGCCCGTTCATGACGAACATGCGCACGTCACCGTTCTTCGCCTCCTCCAGGTACTCCTGGGTCACCACGTAACCGTCGCGGGCGATGGCCTCGATGATCTGGTTGAGGTTGGGGGACTCCTCGGTGTTGACGAGGAACACGCCGCTGCCACCGGAGCCCTGCAGCGGCTTGAGCACCGCCTTCCCGCCGAGGTCGCTCACGAATGCCGCGATCTGGTCCCGGTCTCGCGAGATCAGGGTCCGGGGGCGCACCACCTCAGGGAAATGCTGGAAATAGGCCTTCGACAGCGCGTTGGCCAGGGAACCGGGATCGTTGACCACCAGCACCCCCGTCGACGCGATGAGCTGGCCGAACGCGACACCGGCGTTGTTGGCCCACGCCGCGCCCTGCGCGTCGTCCGCCGGGTCGCTGCGCAGCATGACGACATCGAACTCCGACAGCGACAACCGTTGCTCCACGTCCGGCCGCTGCACGTCCTCCAGGTAGCGCTCCAGGGAGCGGTAGTTCTTTCCCTGCCCGCCTCGCACCCGGCCGCTCAGTGAGCCGTCCGGCTCGTAGGCGAAGTTACCCATGCCCAGAAGCCATGCCTCATGGCCCATGTTCGTGGCGTGCATGGCCAGCCGGGTGGTGGTGTAGGTGGACTTCTCGGTGAGGACGTCGTTGACGACGAAGCCGATCTTCATGAGGAAACTCCTTGGATCAGTGCGATGGGGTCTGTGATGCGGGAGGCCTCGTCGAGCCGCTCGCGGCCGGCCGGGTCGTCGAACCAGCGCGGGAGGAGGACGGGAGGGTGGAGCACACCCCGGCTGGCGAGCTCGTCCACCAACGGTAGATCCACCAGCGAGAACTTGCCGAGGAACAGCGCGTCCAGCACTCCCCCGCCCCGCAGGTGGGCCAGCAGGTCCAGCAGGCCCCGCAGGTAGATCGCGTCCTTGGTGAGCCCGCCGGAGCGGAAGACGCGCATCACCGTCGTGAACGCGCCGCCCGGATGGAAGCCGGCCTCGATGAGGCCCTCCCAGCATTCGCGGAACCTCGCGCCACCCAGCATGCGGTGCACGGTGACGACGCGGCCCGCCAGCTGCCGCATCCGCGAGGCCGTCAACTCGCCGCAGGCCACCTCGGCCAGCACCGCCAAGCCCTCCTGCGTCTCGTCGTACCCCGCGAGCCCGGTGCCCAGCACCTGCAACGGCTGGTGGGAGCCGTTGACGTGGGTGACGAGATGCGTGCCCACCTCGTGCTGGATCAGCGCGACGGCGCGCTCGCCCGCCACCGAGGACTCCGGCCCGATGAGCAGCAGGTTCCCCGACACCATGACGCCCGTGGAATCCGGCCGGATCTCGGCGTGGATGTCCACGTCCGGTTCCAGGGCCCGGTAGTAGTCGATCTCCTCGCGGGCCAGGTCCAGGAACTGCTCCGCGGTCAGGCGGTCCCCGCCCCATGACTGCGGCTCGACGCGTGCCAGGATGGCCTCGGCGGCCGTGAGGAGGTCGCGGTGCACGCCGCCGTACAGCTCGACGCTGAGGTCGCGGAAGTCCGCCGAGTCGCGGGCGCGGAGCATGGCCAGCTGCAGGCCCAGCTCCCGCTGCTTGCTGCGCAGCAGCGCCGCGACCGTCGCGTCCCGGACCGCGCCCACGTCGATCCGCTCCAGGACCGTCTGCAGGACCTCCGGGTCGGTCTCCAGCTCCCGGTACGCGAAGGCCGGCTCGTCGACGCCGCCACCGAGGAACTCGTCCTTGACGTCGTCGGCGTCGACGGGGGTGACGTCGAGGACGAACCGGAAGCTCTGCCCGAGTTGGGAGAGCTGGTGGTCGATCGCCCTGTCGATGACCGCCAGCGGATTGGGCTCGGTCATCGGGACAGCGCCTGCAGGACAGGGTCCATGGTGCGGCCGAGCGCCTCGGCGAGGAACGCGACCCGCGCGTCGTCCGGCTCGCCGGTCCACTCGTCCATGAAGGTCTTCTTGAACTCGATCGCCAGCACGCAGCCGACACCCGGATAGCGTCCGTGCACCCACCAGGCGAGGTTCTGGCCCTTGAACTTGACGTTCTCCCGGATGTCGAACCCCTGCCCCAGCATGGAACCGCGGAATGCCTCCACCACCGGCGAGAAGCGGTCCAGGTCCACGCTGCCGGTGCCGAGGTTGACCTCGGGATTCTCCTCCCAGGGCTCGGCTTCGGCCTCCTCGCCGTGCCGGCGATGGTTGTAGGAGTGCACGTCGTAGATCACGAACGGCCCGCGGGCGGCCACCTCGTCGAGACGCTCGCCCAGCTCGGCGAAGAACCCGTCATAGACCTCGAGCGAGCGGGCCACCACGTCGTCGGGCAGCGGGTCCTCGGACCACATGTGGAGGCCCCAGGCATCCTCGGGGCGGCGGTAGACGGTCTTCTCGCGGACCCGGTTGAGGTCGGTCTCGAACCGGGAGCGGTGCACCAGCACCCGGGCCGGTGCGAGGGAGGCGATCCGGTCCGTGAACGGGTCCTCCTCCCGGAGCCGGTCGTCCTCGCTGAGGATCGACAGCTCGGCGATGTCGGGGCGCAGGTCATGGCCGGCGTGGATCGAGGTGGCGATGAGCTGCCCCGACCAGTCTCCATCGAACTCGTAAGCGTCCATGCCTCAAGTCTTACCCGAGGACGGACCACCTCAAACCCTCAGCGGGAAACCGACCTCTCGGCGATGAGCGCGCGGAGCGCGTCCGCGCTGCACGGGAGGTCGACCACGTGACGCGGCAGGTCCTCGATGCCCTCGAAGCGATGCGGCCGTGGGGGGACCATGCCGGTGGCCTCGACGATGGTGTCGGAGAACTTCACCGGCAGCGCGGTCTCCAGCACGACGATGCGACCCTCGACGCCGGACCCGGCTGCCACGTGCACCGCGTCGGCGGTGTGGGGGTCGATCATCACCGTGTCCGCCTCGTAGACCCGGCGGATCTCCGTGAGCCGGTCCTCATGGGTGGAGGTGCCGGCCACGAACCCGAAGCGGTCCAGCTGACCGGCGAACTCGGGCGCCGCGGCGAGGTCGAACTGACCCTCGGCCAGAGCGTCGACGAACAGCGAGCGCAGGCGTGCGGCGTCGCGGCCGAGCAGGTCGAAGACGAAGCGCTCGAAGTTGGACGCCTTGGAAATGTCCATCGACGGCGACGACGTGGCCAGCGTCTCGGCCGCCCCGCGCACCCGGTAACGGCCCGTGCGGAAGAACTCCTCCAGCACGTTGTTCTCGTTGGTGGCCAGGATGAGCCGGTGGATGGGCAACCCCATCTCGCGGGCGATGTGGCCGGCCGCGATGTTGCCGAAGTTGCCCGACGGTACGGCGAAGCTGATGGGCTCGTCGCCCGGGAGCTGCAGCCAGGCGGCGAAGTAGTACACCACCTGGGCCATCAGGCGGGCCCAGTTGATGGAGTTGACCGCGCCCAGCCGGTAGCGGGCCTTGAACTCCGCGTCGTTGTGGAGTTCCTTGACGAGGTCCTGGCAGTCGTCGAACACCCCGTCGACAGCGATGTTGACGATGGCCGGGTCGTCGATGGAGAACATCTGCGCCTGCTGGAACGGGGTCATCCGGCCGCGAGGTGACAGCATGAACACCCTCACCCCCGGCTTGCCGCGCAGCGCGTACTCGGCGGACGAGCCGGTGTCGCCGCTGGTGGCCCCGACGATGGTGAGGGTTTCGCCCCGCCTGGCCAGCTCGTAGGCGAAGAGCTCGCCGAGCAGCTGCATGGCCATGTCCTTGAACGCAGCCGAGGGTCCGTTGCTGAGGTGCGCAAGCCACAGGCCGTCGCTCAGTCGGGTGACCGGCACGACGGCGGGGTCCAGGAACTTCGTCGGCTCGTAGGCGCGCTCGACGATGCCGCGGAGATCATCCTCCGGGATGTCGTCGACGAACAGCCGCACGATCTCGAACGCGAGAGCCGCGTAGCCCTTCTCGGCGAGGACTGCCCGCCATGCCTCCAGCGTCGCGGGTGACACCCGAGGGTAGGAATCCGGCAGGTAGAGCCCACCGTCGGCGGCTAGCCCCTCGAGGAGGATGTCGCTGAACGGCTTGCCGGGCAGGCCCGAGGAATCCCGGGTGGAGACGTAACGCATGGCGCCATGCTACCGAGCCGGCACCTGGCGTCGCCCAGTCCTGGTCCGGCCCCGGGGTCAGTGCGCCGAGGGAGGCAACGGCGAGACGCGGCGACGGTGCAGGCTCAGCCAGAGCGCGGCAAGTGGCAGCGCAAGAACGGGCATGGCCAGGAACGGCGGCATCATCGTCTGCAGCGCGGGTAGCAGGGTGAAGGCCACCACCAGCACCAGCCAGGCGCGGTGCCACCCGGGCCCGGTCCGCCAGAACACGTACAGGGGCAGGAACCACGTCAGGTACCACGGCTGCAGCGCCGGGGCGAGCACACAGAATGCCCCCAGCACCGCCAACGTGAACACCCAGGGCCGGCCGACGTCGTCGCCGCGGGGTCCCCACCTCACCCAGATGGCCGCCACCGCCGCCACGATGAGCGCCGACGAGAGCACAGTGACCGCCGAATTGGCGGTGTCCTCCGGCATCCCGTAGCGCAGCGCCGCCGCCAGCCAGGACAGCGGCGCGTTGCTCACCGCCTCGACGGGGTTGCCCGCCGTCGGCGCGCCCCACCCGAAACCGAAGCGCAGCGAGGAGGCCACGAAGACGGCCACCGTGATCCCCCCGGGCACCGCGGCCGTCGCCGCAAGCCGCCACCATCCCGCCGCGACACTCCTGCCCCCGGGACGCGCGCCCCACTCCCGGTACCTCACGGCCCACGCCACCGCGACCACGCCCAGCCCGAACAGCGCCGCCGACTGCTTGATGCCCATCGCCAACCCCAGCAGGAGACCGGCGACGACGAGGCCACGCCATCCCCTCCACCCGAGGTCCGTGGCGGCCAGGACCGCCAGCAGCGCCAGCGCCACCATGACGGCGTCGTTGTGCACGCCACCGACCCACTGGAACAGCATGATCGGGTTGAGCAGACCCGCCCAGAGCGCCAGGCCCGGATCGATGTCGAAGCGACGGGCCAGCCGAGGAAGCGCCCAGGCCAGCGCGGCCAGCGCCAGGAGGCTCGGTATCCGCATGGCCACCGTCGTCCAGTACAGATCAGAACCGGTCAGGCGCGACAGGGCCCCGAACAACTCCAACGACAGCGCCGGGTAGACCGCGGTGGTCTTGTGCCAGTGCACCCCGACGAGGAGGCCGGGCAGGCCCGCCTCGCCCAGCGGGGTGGCGTAGGGGTCCAGGCCGCCCGCCACCAGCCATCCCTGCGCGGCGTAGGCGTAGGCGTCGCGGGAGTACATCGGCAGCGCGAACACCATGGGCGCGGCCCACACCGCAGCCGTCAGCAGGGGCCGTCTCCAGTGCGGGCCCAGCTGCCACCAGGCCACCAGGAGGACGCTCAGCGCGGGCAGCGACACGAACGGACGCCACCAGCTGTCGCCGCGCTCCAACAGGCCGGGCGCGTCGGCGAACTGGGCACCGACAAGCACCAACACCGCCATCAGGCCCGCCGTGATCCACCACCAGGGGTGCACGGGACGCCCGTGGGGTGCGGGTCGCAGCCATGCGGGTGGCGTCACGCGGCGGCCCTCCTCGTCGGTCCAAGCCGCACCAGAGTACCCCGGGCGTCGGCGGCGACATCGCGGCCCTGCGGGGGGCGGCGGTTACCCTGGTGGAATGCGACTCGCTATGTGCAGCCTCCACGTGACCGATCCGGACCGTGCCCACCGCTTCTACACCGAGGTGCTCGGCTTCGAGACGCTGCTGGCCATGCCCGAGCATCACGTGTTCGTGGTCAACGGTCGCGGTCAGGACACGGGGCTGCTCCTGGAGCCGAGCGACCACCCCGTCGCGGCCGCCTACATGACCGGTCTGCGGGCGGAGAACATCCCGGCGCTCGTCGTCGGCACGGACGACCTGGACGCAGACGTCGCGCGGCTCACCGAGGCGGGGGTCCGGTTCGTGGGCGATCGGTTCAGCGACGCGTCCGGCTCGTCGATCAACCTCGACGACACCGTGGGCAACATCATCCAACTCCATGAGGCGGCAGCATGAGCAGGCATCGCGTGGTCATCATCGGGTCCGGTTTCGGCGGGCTGTTCGCGGCGAAGGCCCTGAAGCGGGCGGATGTGGACGTGATCCTCATCGCCAGGACCACCCACCACCTGTTCCAGCCGCTGCTGTACCAGGTGGCCACCGGTGTGCTGTCGGAGGGCGAGATCGCCCCCGCCACCCGCGAGATCCTCCGGCGCCAGACCAACGCGCAGGTCCTCCTCGGCCTCGTCGAGGACATCGACCTGACCAACCGGGTGGTCAAGTGGCGCTTCCACAACGAATACAGCGAGACCCCCTACGACTCGCTCATCGTCGCGGCGGGCGCTGGTCAGTCCTACTTCGGCAACGACCAGTTCGCCACCTTCGCGCCCGGCATGAAGTCCATCGACGACGCCCTCGAACTGCGGGCGCGCATCTTCAGCGCCTTCGAGATCGCCGAGTTCACCCAGGACGAGGAGGAGCGACGGCGGATGCTGACGTTCGCCGTCGTCGGCGCCGGGCCCACCGGTGTGGAGATGGCCGGCCAGATCCGGGAGTTGGCCACGTCCACGCTGCGCCATGAGTTCCGCACCATCGACCCCACCACCGCACGGGTCATCCTCGTCGACGGCGCCGGACAGGTGCTACCGCCGTTCGGACCCGAGCTGGGCGCCAAGACGCAGAAGACGCTCGAGCGCCTCGGCGTGGAGGTCAAGCTCAACGCCCTGGTCACCGGGGTGGACGAGAACGGACTCACCCTCAAACACCAGGACGGCACGGTGGAGCGCATCGAGTCGTTCGCGAAGGTCTGGGCGGCCGGTGTCCAGGGCAACGACCTGGGGCGCACCCTCGCTGAGCAGTCGGGCGCCGAGTTGGACCGCGCTGGCCGCGTCGTCGTGGCCGAGGACCTCAGCCTGCCCGGTCACCCGGAGGTGTTCGTCGTGGGCGACCTCATGTCGGTGCCCGGCGTGCCGGGGGTCGCCCAGGGTGCCATCCAGGGAGCCCGGCACGCGGCGGCGGCGATCCGCGCACGCATCGAGCACACCGGGGCTCCCGGGGCCTTCACCTACAAGGACAAGGGCTCCATGGCCACCATCTCCAAGTTCGAGGCCGTGGCGAAGATCAGGTCCATCAAGCTCAGCGGGTTCGTCGCCTGGGCGGCATGGCTGTTCCTGCACATCCTCTACATCGCCGGCTTCAAGCAGCGGGTCACCACCCTGCTGAGCTGGGCCATCACCTTCGTCACCAACGGACGGTCCCAGCGCGTGGTCACGAACCAGCAGATGGTGGGACGTCTGGCGCTGGAGCACCTGGGGGCAGGGAGTTCTGGCAGGCTGATCCGAGGTCGAGCCGAGGAATTGAAGCCGAGGAAGCAATGAGAGAGTTCAAGCGCGTGATGCGCGACATCGCCCTGCTTGTGGCGCGCATCGTCGCAGGGGTCACCCTGGTGGCCCACGGGTGGCACCGCTGGCAGGAGACCGGCCTGGATGTGCAGGTGGCGCTGGTCGAGGCCACAGGCCTGCCCAACGCCGCCGCGCTGGTGGTCGCCACGGTCGCGTTCGAGCTGATCGGCGGCGTGCTCCTGGTCTTCGGGCTGGCCACGCCCCTGGTGGGGCTCGGCATGGCGGTCCTCAATGTGGCGATCATCGTCACCACCAAGGCGGACGGCGCCTTCTACGCACACCTGGGAGGGTGGGAGTACAACGCCATCCAGGCGGCGCTGGGCCTGATGTTCCTGGTCTACGGCTCGGGCCGTGCGGGCCTGGACAACCTGTTCGTCCGCCCCAAGGACGAGCACGACTCGCTCATCGCCGAGTCTCCGCAGGCACAGACTTCTCACAGCTGACGCACAGCGAGCCGGTGGCCGAAGGTGCCAGAGTAGGGCCATGCCACTCACCGATCCCCTGACGCGCCCGGACGGCACCCCCATCCGGATCCTCACCGTCGACGACGAGCCGAGCCTCATCGAGCTGCTCTCGATGGCCATGCGCTACGAGGGCTGGGACGTGCACACCGCCACCACCGGAAGCGACGCCGTGCGGGTCGCGCGCGAGGCGCAGCCGGACGCCCTGGTGCTGGACATGATGCTTCCGGACTTCGACGGGCTCGAAGTGATGCGCCGCATCCGCACGGAGCAGCCGGACGTGCCGGTGATCTTCCTCACGGCCCGCGACGGCGTGTCGGACCGGGTGGCCGGGCTCACCGCCGGCGGCGACGACTACGTCACCAAGCCCTTCTCGCTGGAAGAGGTGATCGCGCGGCTCAGGGGCCTGCTGCGGCGCAGCGGCGCCACCAGCGTGCGGCCCGACACCCAGCTCGTCGTCGGGGACCTCGTCCTGGACGAGGACTCGCACGAGGTGACCCGCGCGGGGGCGCAGATCAAGCTGACCGCCACCGAGTTCGAGCTGTTGCGCTTCCTCATGCGCAATCCCAGGCGCGTGTTGTCGAAGGCCCAGATCCTGGACCGCGTCTGGAACTACGACTTCGGCGGCCAGGCCAACGTCGTCGAGCTCTACATCTCCTACCTGCGCAAGAAGATCGACGCGGACCGCGAGCCAATGATCCACACCATGCGCGGCGCCGGCTACGTGCTCCGGCCGGCCGGCGCATGACCCGGGAGCAGCGCCGAGGGTCGCTTGCCTCGCAGCTGCAACCCCGGCTGGTGCTGACGGTCGCCGTGATGGCCATCCTGGTGGCGCTCACCACCGTGCTCGCGCTGCGCACCATCCTGTACAACCAGCTCGACGGCGAACTGGACGCGGCACAGGTGCGGCAGAGCCGCAGCGTCGGTCGCGACGACGGGCCACCCGGCCTGGAGACGCCCGGCATGCGGGTGGGCACCGTGATCGCGGCGGAACTCACCAACGGCACGGCGCTGGGCGGCGTCGTCGGCGACGGCTCCACCAGCGCGTCGATGACTGTGGAGGCCTGGGAGGCCCTGCTGGACGTGCGCGTGGACGGATCGAAGCACACGGTCGCGGTGCCCGGGCTGGGCGACTACCGGGTCCAGGCGCGCGACACCCCCGTCGGCACGGTGGTGGTCGGGCTGCCGGTGGCCGACATCCACAAGACGGTGCTGTGGCTGGCGATGCTGGCGGCGGCCGTCAGTCTGCTGGCCATCTCCGGCACGGCCCTGGTGACGCGGGCGGTGCTGGTGAGCGCCACCAAGCCGCTCGTGGCGCTGACGGACACGGCCGACGAGGTCAGCCGGCTGGAGCTCGAGCGCGGGTCGGTGGCCGTGCCGCGCGTGGAGACCGGGCCGCTGCCGGAGAACAACGAGGTCACGCGCCTCTCCACCGCGTTCAACCAGATGCTGGGGCGGGTGGAGGGGGCGCTGCTGGCGCGCGAGAGCTCCGAGGCGAAGCTGCGGCGGTTCGTCGCCGACGCGTCGCACGAACTGCGGAATCCGTTGGCCGCCATCCGCGGTTACGCGGAGCTTGGCCAGCGCTCGCTGGAGGGGACGCCGCACGCATTGAGCCGGATCGGTGCGGAATCCGAGCGCATGTCGAAGCTCGTCAACGACCTGCTGCTGCTGGCCCGGCTCGACGCGGACGCGTCCGTCGAGCTCAAACCAGTTGACGCCGTCGAGGTGGTCCTCAACGCCGTGAGCGACGCCCAGGCGGCCAGCCGCGACCACCGCTGGGTGCTGGACCTGCCGGAGCAGGCGGTTCAGGTCATGGCGGACCCGGACCAGCTGCACCAGGTGATGGTGAACCTGCTCTCCAACGCCCGGACGCACACGCCGCCGGGGACGACGGTGACCACCGCCGTGTCCGCGCTGCCTGGGGCGCCGTTCGGTGGGCATCCGGCCGGCGCTGGTGTCGCGGTGATCCACGTGATCGATGACGGGCCGGGCATCCCGGTCGACGCGTTGCCTCAGGTGTTCGAGCGCTTCGTGCGGGCCGATGACGCGCGATCGCATTCGGCGGCGCAGTCGACGGGCCTGGGGTTGGCGATCGTCCGCGCCGTCGTCGAGGGGTTCGGGGGGACGGCGTCCGTGGAGTCACGGCCGGGGCGGACGTGTCTCACGGTGACCCTGCCGCTTGCGACGCCCCGCGTCTGACCCGGAGGGGCCACCGCTTGGGCGGCGGATGTGGGAGCGTAGTCGCCACCAGAAGTGCCACTCGGGCGGTCGTCGGCCCTCAGACCGGGAGGGCGCGGCAGTAAGCTCGTGTCGGTTGACGTCGGCGGCCCGGTGACCGCCCCGAGGAGAAGGACGGCCATGGAGATCACGCGCTCGGCGCTCGCCCAGATGGTGGACCACACGCTCTTGAAGACCGACGCCACGCGGGCGCAGGTCTCGGCCCTCGTGTCGGAGGCGCGCGAGCTGGGGGTGTACTCGGTGTGCGTGTCGCCGTCGATGCTGCCCATCACCGACGATCTGGGGGACGTGAAGGTGGCCACGGTGTGCGGATTTCCGTCTGGCAACCACACGGCGACGGCGAAGGCCGCGGAGGCGGCGGAGTCGTCGAAGCTCGGGGCTGACGAGATCGACATGGTGATCAACATCGGGCTCCTCAAGGAGGGACGGCCGGAAGAGGTCGAGGCCGAGATCCGCGCCGTGCGCGAGGCCACGACGGGGCTGCTGAAGGTGATCATCGAGTCCGCCGCGCTGACCGATGACGAGATTGTCGCGGCGTGCCGCGCGGCCGAGGCTGCCGGGGCGGACTACGTGAAGACGTCCACCGGCTTCCACCCCGCCGGTGGGGCGTCGGTGCATGCGGTGGAGCTGATGGCGTCGACGGTGGGCGAGCGCCTGGGCGTCAAGGCGAGCGGGGGCATCCGCGACTTCGCGACGGCCAACGCGATGGTCGCGGCAGGCGCGACCCGCCTGGGCCTCTCCGGGAGCCGAGCGGTCCTCGACGGCGCTGAGAGCGCCGGCTCTCCCCGGGTCGCGGAGGCGTCCGGGCACGTCGGCATGGGTTCGGCGTACTGAGCCTCTTCCCCTGTTGCCACCGTCGCGTCCGTCAGGCTCGGGTCGGGATATGGGTTGAGCCGGACACGGCTCTCACGGAGGGTTGTTGAGCCTGATCTGGACACCAACGAGCTTGGATCGATCGAATCGGTGCGGCTGAGCATTGAGACCGATTCCCGGCTCATGACCACTCATCGAAAGCCGTGTCCGGCTCACGCTGAGTTTGAACCATCAAACCCGGTCATCCACGCGACGGGCCTCGATCCCGGCTCAAGTCCACGCGACGAAAGCCGTGTCAGGCTCAACGCGACCCCGCAGAAGCCGTGTCCGGCTCAACCCCAGATTGCGGCAGGGGTCAGTCGCTGAACTGGGTGGCGTACAGCGTCGCGTAGGAGCCGCCGGCGGCGAGAAGTTCGGCGTGAGTGCCCCGCTCGACGACGCGGCCGGCCTCGACGACGAGGATCTGGTCCGCGTGCCGCACCGTCGACAACCGGTGGGCGATCACGATGGAGGTCCGTCCCTCCCGTGCCGTGTCCAACGCCCGCTGGACCAGCGTCTCCGACTCGGAGTCCAGGTGTGCCGTCGCCTCGTCGAGGACCAGTATGGGCGGCGCCTTGAGCAGCAGCCGCGCGATCGCGAACCGCTGCCGCTCTCCCCCGCTCAGCCGATAGCCGCGCTCGCCGACGACGGTACGCAGCCCGTCGGGCAGCCGCCGGACCAGGCCGGCGATCTGCGCCGCGGCGAGCGCCCCCCACAGCTCCTCCTCCGTCGCCGACGGGCGGGCGTAGCGGAGGTTGGCCTCGATGGTGTCGTGGAACAGGTGCGCGTCCTGCGTCACGTAGCCGATCTCGCCCTGCAGCGACGCCAGCGTCAGCCGTCGGACATCCTGGCCCGCGATCTCGACCGCGCCGGAGTCGACGTCGTAGAGCCGCGCGAGCAGATGCGTGATGGTGGTCTTCCCCGCCCCCGAGGGGCCGACGAGCGCCACCGTCTGCCCGGGAAGCGCCTCGAACGTGACCCCCTTGAGCACCGGCTCGTTGGCGGACTCCCCGACGGCGGCCGTCGGCTCCAGGGACTCCAGGGAGACCGTCGCGGCGTCCGGGTAGGTGAACCGGACGTCGCGGAACGCCACCGACGGCGGCCCCGAGACCGGCTCGGCGTCCGGGGCGTCGACGATGAGCGGCTTGAGGTCCAGCACCTCGAACACCCGCTCGAAGCTCACCAGGGCACTCATGATGTCCACCCGCAGGTTCGACAGCTGCATGAGCGGCCCGTACAGCCGGGCGAGCAGGGCCACCAGCGCGGTGAGAGTGCCGATGGTCAGTTGCTCGCGCACCGCCGCCACACCGCCGAACCCATAGAACAGCGCCGTCGCCAACGCCCCCACGAGCGACATCGCCGTCATGAAAACGCGGGAGATCATGGCGATCTTCACCCCGGAGTCCGCCACATCCTTCGACTGCCTGGCGAAGGTCTCGTGCTCAGTACCGAGGTCGCCGAACAGCTTGACCAGCAGCGCCCCGGACACCGTAAACCGCTCCGTCATCGTGGCCGACATCTCCGCATTCTGCGTCATCCGCAGCCGCGACAGATCCGCGAGCTTCGTGCCCACCATTCGCGCCGGCACCATGAAGATCGGCAGCAGCACGAGCGCGGCCAACGTCAGGGGCCAGGAGAGCGCCAGCATCGACGCCAGCACCAGGACGAGAGTGATGGAGTTGCTGACGACAGTCGACAGCGTCGAGGTGAACGCCTGCTGCGCGCCGTTGACATCCGACTGCAGCCGCGACACCAACTTCCCCGTGTGCGACCGGCTGAAGAAGGCGATGGGCATCGTCAGCATGTGATCGAAGATCTGCGTGCGCATCGAGTAGATGAGGCCCTCGCCGATCCGCGCAGAACACCACCGTTCCACGATCTGCAGCAGGGCGGAGCCGACAGCCATACCCGCGACGGCGACCGCCAGCCACACGACCAGAGCCTCGTCGCCCGCGAGCACGCCGTCGTCGATGATCCGCTGGAACAGCAGCAGGGGTGCCACCGACAGCGCGCTGCTGATGACGACGGTGATGAGGAAGACGACGATGAGACCCTTGAAGGGTGCGCCGTAGGCGATGACGCGACGAGCGGTGCCGCGGTCCAGCTTGTGGTGCGTGATCTCCGGATCCGTGGCGAGTCGTCCCAGCATCCGCCCGCCGCCCATGCCGCGCCCCACGCTCATCCGCCACTCCTCGCCGCCCACCCTCGGGCTGGATGCCGGGCATCACGCCGCGGCTCCACCAGCGTAGCCGCGCGGTCCCGCGGGGCGTGGCCGTCTTCCTGCGGGAGGCGTGCGGCACTAGGCTCAGCCCATGCTGCTCAGCGATCGCGACATCCTCGGGGAAGTTCACACCGGGGGCATCCTCCTCGACCCGTGGGATCCGGGCATGGTCCAGCCGTCGAGCGTGGACGTCCGCCTGGACAAGTTCTTCCGGGTGTTCGAGAACCACCGCTACCCGTCGATCGACCCGTCGGTGGAGCAGCCAGACCTCACCCGCCTCATCGAGACCCCCGTCGACGAGCCGTTCGTCCTGCATCCGGGTGAATTCGTGCTGGGCTCGACGTTCGAGCGGGTCACCCTGGGTGCGGCTGTCGCGGCGAGGTTGGAGGGAAAGTCGTCGCTGGGGCGCCTCGGCCTGCTCACGCACTCGACGGCGGGCTTCATCGACCCGGGCTTCTCGGGCCACGTGACCCTCGAACTGTCGAACATGGCCACCCTGCCGGTGAAGCTGTGGCCCGGGATGAAGATCGGGCAGTTGTGCTTCTTCCGCCTGAGCTCGCCGGCCGAGCACCCGTACGGTTCCGTGAAGTACGGGTCGCGGTACCAGGGCCAGCGCGGACCGACGCCGTCGCGCTCGCACCTGAACTTCCACCGCACCCAGGTCTGACCAGCCGGGCCTCCATGTGGAGCATTGCGTCGCGCAATGACCCACACGCGCTCCGAGGCGACCCACCGTCGGCAACCCCGCTGGAACCGGGTCAGGGCCGGGGCGGCTCGATCCGCAGCGACACGCCCTCTCCGACGTCCAAAATGGTTCCCATCTCGACCCTCACCGCTGCCCCGTGGCGCAGCGTGAACGGCTCACCGTCGGGCGGCAGCACGAGGGTGCCGTTGATCGAGTGCAGGTCCCGCACCACCACGTCGTCCGTGAGTGCCTCGACGACCAGGTGGTTGCGCGAGATGTCCAGGTGCGGGCTCGGCACCCGCAGCAGGTCGGCATCCTCGTAGCCCGCCGCGCGGCGGGGGTCGCGGCCGATGACCACCGCCGTGACCACGTTGACGAACTCCCCACCGTTGGTGTGCACACCGGCCAGCGGGGGCGGGACGACGTGCCGGGCCGCGGGACCGCGGGCCTGGACGGCGGGCATGGGCGCCGTCTGGGACACCTCTGGGATCACGGCAGGCATCGGCGCCGTGTGCGGACCGTCTGAGACCACGGCGGGCATCGGCGCGGTATGTGGACCGTCGTCGACCACGATGGGCATCGGCGCCGTGTGCGGGCCGGACTCCCCCCGCCCCGGTTCCGTCTCCACCACCCGGGTGGGCTCCGAGTCGGGGTTCTCGCCAGGCTCGTCGTCCTGCGGCGGCTCCCAGGTCTCCGGCTCGGCACGCCTCGCGCGCGCTGCCGCGACCTCCGCGCGAACCTCCACCAACGAGGAGGCCATCCGCTCCACCGCCTCCGCGATGATCTCCCGCGACGTGGCCAGATTCACCCGGACGAACTGTGTCGTGTCGGGGGAGAACTCGCGGCCGAAGTTGAACCGCACCCGCCCGAAGCCGTGGAAGTGTCTGCCCGGGTTCTCCAGGGCCAGCGGCGAGCAGTCCAGCCACGCCAGATAGGTCCCGTCGGAGGGCGTGTAGCTCAGCTCCGGCACCAGGGCGGCGAGCCGTTCGGCAAAGAACTGCTTGTTCGCCGCGACCTCCGCCGCCGCCTCGGCCACCCAGTCGCGCGCCTCGTTGAAGGCCGCCGAGTGGGCCAGCACGCCGAAGTAGCTGGCACCCTCGGGCGTCATCGGGTTGAGGCGCGCCAACACGTCCCGGTCCCCGATGACCAGCGCCGCCTTGAGCGCCGCGAGGTTCCACGACTTCGACGCCGACGTCACGATCACCGCATTGCCCGCACCCGGCACCGCCAGGTACGGCGTGTGGGCGGCCCCTGCCAGCGGGGCGTGGATCTCGTCGGAGACCACCACCACCCCGTGCCGCTCCGCGAGTTCGGCCACGCGGGCCAGTTCGTCGGCGGTGTGGATGGTGCCGTTGGGATTGTGCGGCGAGCACAGCAGGTAGATCTTCGGGCGGTGCTCGGCGAATGCGGCCTCGAGCGCGTCGAGGTCCAGGCGGTCATCGAGCAGCGGCACGTCCACCAGCCGCCGCCCTGTGGTGGTCACCACATGACGGAAGGGCGGGTAGATCGGCGAGTTGATGACGACGGCGTCCCCCGCCGCCGCGAACGCGAGCACCGCCTCGCGCATGGCCGTGACCACGTCCGTGGCTAGTGTCTGGTCCGCCACACCGATGCGCCAGCCCCACTGCCACTCGGCGTACTCGGCGAACGCCTCCTGGTACGTGGGCAGTTCCGGGTACCCGGTGTCCCCGTCGGCCAGCGCCCGCTCCAGCGCGGCCCGGATGGGCGGCGCGAGGTGGGCGTCCATCTCGGCCACGAACATCGGCAGCACGTCGGGCTCCCAGCGCCGCCACTTGATGGTGCCGCGACGGCGCAGCTCGCTCAGGGGGACGTCGAAGATCGCCATGGCCCAAACCTAGTGGCCATCGCGGCAGCGGGACGCCAGTAACCGCCTCCACGCTCACCCCCGCGGAGGGAGACCGCCGCTACGGGCTCGATTCCGCGGCCAAGCCCCTCGCACCAGCCCTCATAGACGCCGGGGGAACGCGGCTCCGCGTCAGCCGTCCAGGAGGGTGCTGATCGTGGCAAACGTGTAGCCGCGAGCGCGGATGTCGTTGATCATCCCCTGGAGCGCATCGGCGTCGAGCGTCGACCCATCATCCGGGTGCGCTCCGACGTGCATCAGCACAACCGCACCGGGCTGGAGCGCCGACAGGACTCTCTGGCGGACGATGCTGGTGGTGATGCCTCCTGTGGTCCCCTTCCATCCCAACGTGTCCACCGTCCATCGGATGGGGATGTATCCAGCGTTGTTCACCACCTGGATGTCATAGTCCGTCCGGTCACCGAAGGGGAAGCGGAACACGGGCCTGGCGGGTTTCCCGGTCAGAGAGGTGATGGCCGACTCCGCGGCAGCGAGCTCCGCCCGGATCCCCGCATCGGTGAGCTGCGTGAAGTACGGATGCGTGTTGCTGTGGTTGCCGACGGGGTGGCCGGCCTGCGACATGTCGCGCACATCGCCCGGGAAGTCGCGAGCGAAGTCACCCGTGACGAAGAATGTGGCCGGGACCCCGTTGGCCTTCAGCGTCGCGATGATCGGGTCCACAGCACGGTTGTCGGCACCGCCGTCGAACGTGAGCGCCACCACCTTCCGGGTCGTCGGGAACACCTCGATGTCCTGGCCCCGCCACTCCTCCACCAGGCTGGACGCCGTCCGGATGAGCGTGAACTGGTTGGAGTAGTACGTCCCCCAGGGGGTGCCTGCCCCCACGCGGTACGTGTACGTCCCCGGCGTTGACTGGCCGTACGTCAACGGGATGACGAAGTAGCCGGTGGCATCCGTTGTGCGGATCTGCGATGTGCTCCACCCCGTGGACAGCAACACCTGGGTCCAGACCCGGCCTCCGCCGTAGCCGTGGACGGTCCCCCACGTGTTGGTGGGCTGGTCCACCTCCTTGGTCCCGGCGCTGTAGGCGTCCACCTTCACGGTACGGGTGAGCACGAACGACTGGGAGTACACGGTGCCCATCGACGTGCCGGCGCCCACGCGGAAGGTCTGGCCCCCCACGGTGTCGATGCCGTAGGTCAACGGAATCGCGAAGTAGCCGGATGCGCTGGCGGTCCTGACCTGCGAACGCGACCACGTCCCGTTCACCAGCGCCTCCGTCCAGACCACCCGGTTGGCGGCGCGCGGCATGGTGGCCCAGACGTAGGTCGTCTCGCCGACGGGTTTGGTGCCGGCCCAGTTCGGCTGCCAGGGCGTACGTGTGAGATCGAACGGAGCGGAGTACACCACGCCCGCACTGGTCCGGGCACCCACCCGGTACCGGTAGGAGCCCGGCGTCAGGAACCCGTAGGTCAGCTCGAGGACGAAGTAGCCGGTGCTGTCACTCCTACCCACCTGGGAACGGGACCAGGTCCCCCCCACCAGCACCTCGGTCCACACGTCGGTCGAACCGGTTTCGGTGACCGTGCCCCAGACGTTCGTCGCAAAGCCCACGGTCTTGGTCCCAGCGCTGGAAGCGCTGACGGCTGGGGAGGCAGCTGCCTGTGGTGCTGTTCCCACCAGCAACGCCAGCGCTGCGAGGATGGCGAGGAACCTTCGGAGCCTCATACATTGACACTACGCCCGAGGCCACCCGATTGCCATGCCCTGTCCCCGCGCGCATGTCAAGGGGTGGGGGCTGGGTGGGCGGGTGCACCCGAGTCCATTTCCGCGGCACCATCGCCTCACCGGTCCGCGAAGCCCTTCGACTTGACGCCGACGGCATAATGGAGCCCGTCGCACGGCACTGATGAGGCCATCACCTCGGAGCTGCCGGAAGAACGGCGGTGACACCCGCCCAGTAGAACCGGCCGCGGCAGCAACAAGTGGGGTGCCCCAGGCACCCAAGAAGGGTGGTACCGCGGGCCTCGGCTCGTCCCTTCACAGCTCAGCGACGACCGATGAGAAGGACCACCCGATGACCGACGATCCCACCATGGAGACTCCCGGCTACCGAGCCGTGCCCGCGCAGGTGGACTTCCCCGCACTGGAGCACGAGATCCTCAGCCTGTGGGAGGAGCGCGACACCTTCGCCCGCTCACTCGAGCGCACGGCCGACGGCGAGCCGTGGACCTTCTACGAGGGCCCACCGACCGCCAACGGCATGCCTGGCACGCACCACATCGAGGCGCGCGTCTTCAAGGACCTGTTCCCGCGCTACAAGACCATGCGTGGCCACCGCGTCGAGCGGAAGGCCGGCTGGGACTGCCACGGCCTGCCCGTCGAACTTGCCGTCGAGAAGGAGCTGGGCTTCTCCGGCAAGGCGGACATCGAGGCGTTCGGGGTCGAGGCCTTCAACGCGCAGTGCCGCACGTCCGTGCTGCGGCACGTCGACGCGTTCACCGAGCTGACCGAGCGTATGGGCTACTGGGTCAACATCGACGACGCGTACGTGACCATGACGCCGGAGTACGTCGAGTCGCTGTGGTGGGCGCTCAAGCAGATCCACGGCAAGGGCCTCCTGGAGGAGGACTACCGTGTCGCCCCGTACTGCCCGCGCTGCGGCACCGCCCTCTCGGACCACGAGCTGGCCCAGGGCTACGAGGACATCACCGACCCGTCGATCTACGTCCGCTTCCCGCTCACCTCGGGTCCCCTGGCCGGCGAGGTGGACCTTCTGGTGTGGACGACGACGCCGTGGACGCTGGTCAGCAACACGGCCGTCGCGGTCCACCCCGAGGTCACCTACCGCGTGGCGACGCACCCGGAGCAGCGCTCTCTGGTCGTGGCCGAGGCCCTCGCCGACAAGGTGCTCGGCGACGAATGGACCCTCACCGACACCTTCCTCGGCCGCGACCTCGAGCGCTGGACCTACCAGCGACCCCTCGAGCTCGTGGAGTTCCCGGCTGCAGCCCACTTCGTCGTGCTGGCCGGGTACGTCACCACAGAGGACGGCTCGGGCCTGGTGCACCAGGCGCCGGCCTTCGGCGAGGACGACATGCACGTCTGCCGCGCCTACGGCCTCCCGTTCGTGAACCCCGTCCTACGCGACGGCACCTTCGAGCCGGACCTGGACCTCGTCGGCGGACAGTTCTTCAAGGACGCGGACAAGGCGATCGTCGCGGACCTGCAGGCCCGCGGCCTCATGTTCCGGGTGCTGGACTACACCCACAGCTACCCTCACTGCTGGCGCTGCCACACGCCCCTGCTCTACTACGCCATGCCGTCGTGGTACATCCGCACCACCAAGATCAAGGACCAGCTGCTGGCCGAGAACGAGGCCACCACCTGGTACCCGGACACCATCAAACACGGCCGCTACGGCGACTGGCTCAACAACAACATCGACTGGGCGCTGTCGCGCACCCGCTACTGGGGTACCCCGCTGCCGATCTGGCGGTGCGAGGACGACCACCAGGTGTGCGTCGGGTCGCGGGCCGAGCTCAGCGAGCTGACCGGCACGGACCAGAGCGCGCTGGACCCGCACCGCCCCTTCGTCGACGACATCGCCTTCGCGTGCCCCACGTGCGGGAAGGAAGCGCGACGGGTGCCCGAGGTGATCGACGCCTGGTTCGATTCGGGCGCCATGCCGTTCGCGCAGTGGGGCTATCCGCACGCCCCCGGCTCCGAGGCGGTGTTCGCGGAGCGCTACCCGGCGGACTTCATCTGCGAGGCCATCGACCAGACCCGCGGCTGGTTCTACTCACTCATGGCCATCGGCACGCTGGTCTTCGGCGAGTCGTCCTACCGCAACGTCGTGTGCCTGGGCCACATCCTGGCCGACGATGGCCGCAAGATGAGCAAGCATCTCGGCAACGTGCTGGAGCCGATCCCGCTCATGGATCAGCACGGCGCGGACGCGGTGCGCTGGTTCATGGCCTGCTCAGGATCGCCGTGGATGGCCCGTCGCGTGGGGCATCAGGCCATCGGCGAGACGGTCCGCAAGGTGCTGCTCACCTACTGGAACACGGTGGCCTTCCACACGCTGTACGCGCGCGCCGCGAACTGGACCCCGTCCGGCGAGGCCCCTCCGGTAGCTGAACGGCACGTGCTGGACCGCTGGCTGACGTCGGCCACGCAGCAGCTGATCCTCGACACCACCCGCGCGCTGGACACCTTCGACACCCAGCACTACGGAGCGGTCCTCAGCCAGTTCATCGACGCACTGTCGAACTGGCACGTGCGGCGGTCCCGCCGTCGGTTCTGGGCGGGCGACGACGGCGCGCTCTGGACCCTGCACGAGACCCTCGACGTGCTCACGCGCCTGCTGGCGCCGATCATGCCGTTCGTCACCGAACGCGTGTGGCAGGACCTGTTCTACGCGGCGGATCCCGCGGGCCCGGATTCGGTGCACCTCACCGACTGGCCGGTGGCCGACGAGTCGCTCATCATCCCCGAGCTCACCGAGGCCATGCAGGTCACCCGCCGCACCGTCGAGCTGGGCCGCTCCGCGCGGGCCGAGTCGAAGGTCAAGATCCGGCAGGCACTGCGCAGGATGCTCGTGCCCTCATCGATCTTCGAGCGCTTGTCCGCCGAGCTCCAGGCCGAGATCCGCGCGGAGCTCAACGTGGAGTCGATCGAGTCGTTCGCGTCGCACGGCGACCTGGTGGACTACTTCGCGAAGGGCAACTTCCGCAGCCTCGGCCGGCGGTTCGCCAAGCGCACCCCGGTGATCGCCAACGCCATCGCGGAACTGGACGCCGCCTGGCTGGCCAAGGAGCTGCGCGACCTCGGCCGAGCCGTGGTGCGGGTCGACGGCGAGGATCACGAGCTCACCCCCGAGGACGTCCTGATCACCGAACGCCCCCGCGAGGGCTGGTCCGTGGTCAACGAACAGGGCGAGACCGTGGCGCTGGACCTCGAGCTCACCCCCGAACTGATCCGCTCAGGTCTTGCCCGCGAGGTCATCCGGTTCATCCAGGAGTCGCGCAAGCGTGCGGGCCTGGATGTGTCGGACCGGATCACGGTCGTGCTCGAGGCGGACGCCGACATGGCTGAGGCCGTCGAGGTGCACCGTGGGTTCATCGCCGAGGAGGTGCTGGCGGTGCAGCTGGAGTCCGGCACCGTCGAGGCGCCCACCGACGAGGATGCCGAGCTGGGCGTCAGGCTGGCCCTGCGCAAGGCGGACACCCCTACATAGGCCCTTGACAAGGGCACTCGGCGGTGTTGTACTCGAAAGATCCATCGTGTGGATCACCAGCGGGTCCTCCACCACCGGATGTGGGGGGGACCAGGAGGCTGCCGTCAACCCAGGTCGACGGTGGCCTCCTGGTGTGTGATCCCGGCCTGGTGCAGGCAGGCCTCCAGGATTCGCATCACCTCGATGGTGTCGCACAGCGGCATCGTCGGTGATTCGGTGAGCCCCTCGCGGACGCGCTGAGTGACCTCGGCGAACTCGTGGCTGTATCCACGGCCCTGCGGCAACGCCTCGATGATGCGGGGCAGGACGCCGTTGCGGTGCACCGTGATCATCGACGAATGGTGGAAACGCGGCTCCACCTCGATCCAGCCCTTCGTTCCGACGATCACCATGCGTCCTGGGCCGTAGCCGTCGAACCCGAAGGTCAGCGAGGACAGGCCGTCGCCCGCGTGCACCAGGTTGAGCGTGCAGGCCCGCTCCACACCTGAGGGGTAGAGGCGGGAGCGGCTGCAGATCTCCTTCGCCCCGCCGAGGAACGCCTGAGCGAAGCTGACCGGATAGACGCCGAGGTCCAGGATGGCGCCGCCGCCCAGCTCGGGGGTGAAGAGGCGATGGTCGGGCTGGTATTCGCGGAACGCGTACAGGTCGCCCTGGACGCCGACGACGTCGCCGATCCGGCCCCAGGCCACCACCTCGCGCGCCGCCGCGATGACCGGGAGGAAGCGCGTCCACATGGCCTCCATGGCGAACACGCCCTTCGCGCGCGCAGCGTCGACCACCTCCTGCGCACCGGCCAGGGTCGCGGTGAAGGCCTTCTCCACGAGCACGGCTTTGCCGTTGGCGATGGCGGCCAGCGCCACATCACGGTGCTGCGGGTGCGGGGTGGCGATGTAGACCACGTCGACGTCAGGTGATTCGAGCATCTCGCGGTACGAGCCGAACGCGAGTCGCACGCCGTGCTTGGCGGCGAAGTCCCGGGCTCTGGTCTTGGCGCGGGATGCCACGGCCACCAGCTCGGCCCCTGGGACGAACTGGAAGTCGCCAGCCACGCCGTTGGCGATGGCGCCTGTCCCCACGATCCCCCAGCGAACGGTAGTCATGGCCACAGGCTAGTGCCGCCGGTGGATGCCGGGGCGTGAATCGGCAGCGGCTTGGCCGTTCGGCGCGACGCCCGGACGCCTGGCGGCCAGCCACCAGGCGCGGAGGTGCGCGGGGGACCGGGGTGCGGTCATCCGCGACGCGCGAGCAGGTACAGGCGATCCGCCGGGTCGTCGTCGGAGACCACGTAGGCTTCCACGCCGCCCAGCCCCACGGCCGCGACCGCGCGTCTCACGTCAGCGACGTCGTGGCGCACGAAGGTGAGGTCCACGGCCTCCCCGAACCACTCGTCGCGATGGTCGACGGCGTTGCCCACCTGCAGCGCCACGGCCAGCACCCCGCCCGGCAGCAGCACCTCCGCGAGCCCGCGCAGCACGGCCTCGAGCTCGCTGGGCGCGAAGTGCACCAGCGAGAACCACGCCGTCACGCCACCCCAGCCCGCCGCGGTGGTGGGGCGCAGTAGCCGCCGCAGGTCCCCCACCTCGAACTCGTCCTCCGGGTACCGCGACCGCGCCTCGGCGACCATCGACGGTGACATGTCGAACCCGACGGGGTCGGCCCCCGCCCGCGCGAGGAACGCCGTCACCACCCCGGCTCCACAGCCCACGTCCGCGGTCCGGTGCGGCCCTGCCAGCTCGGCGACTCGGGTGAGGAACCACTCCTCGAACGGTGTCAGCGCCGCCCGCTCCTCCGCGTACAGCGGCGCGACGGCGTCGTAGGCCGCCACGACGGCGGCGTCGCGGGCGTCGGTCCCCCCGGCCAGCACCTGTTCGCGGTCCACGCCGGCCGGCGCCGCGTCCACCGGTGGCTCGCCCAGCAGGTGCAGCCACCGCGGGTCCTGCTGCCCCGGTCTGCGCTCCAGTTCCACCACGAGCGGTTCTTCGCGCGCGGCCAGGCCGGTGAGGCAGGCTTCGACGGCCGCCCGGTCCGCGAACGCGCACATCCGCTCAGCGCGCGTCCTCAGCTCGCCCGCAGTCTGCGGACCGCGGAGCAGGAGGAGCGTGACCAGCGCGCGCTCGTCGTCGGCCACCTTCAAGGCGTCCACCGCGGACTGGGCGTACTTGAGCGTCCGCTTGCCGTAGTCCAGCCAGGTCACGCGCACCAGCCCGCGCTCCTTGAGCGAGCGGAGCGCGTCCTGCACCGTGCGCTCGTCGTACTCGACGACGGGGTCGCGGCTGTTCCTCTGGTTGCAGGCGGTGCGCAGGGCGTTGAGCGTCAGGGGGTAGGTGTCGGGCACCGTGACCTCCTTCTCGAGGAGGCACCCGAGCACGCGCTGTTCTTCGGCGGTGAGGATCGGCAGCGTCACACCGTCGACACTACTCCCGCCCCTTCGAGACGGCTGCCGGTCGCCGCGCGACGCCGGCCCCCTGCAGGCAGATGGGTCCCGGATCGGGCGCGCGGCGGACGTCCTTCACGCCGTCGGGCCGGGGCAACTATCCTGTGACGGGTTCCAGGAGGTCAGGCATGGGTCGCATTGTCCAGAAGTTCGGTGGGTCGTCGGTGGCGGACGCCGAGTCGATCAAGCGCGTGGCGCGGCGCATCGCACGCACGCGGGCGGAGGGTCATGACGTCATCATCGTCATCTCGGCCATGGGGGACACCACCGACGAGCTGATGGACCTCGCGCTGAAGGTGTCGCCCCAGCCGAAGTCACGCGAGCTGGACATGCTGCTGACCACCGGTGAGCGGCAGTCGGCCGCGCTGCTCGCGATGGCGCTGTCGGACCTGGGCGTCGACGCCGTGTCCTACACCGGCTCGCAGGCCGGCGTCATCACCACCCCCACGCACGGCAACGCCCGGATCATCGACATCACCCCCGGCCGCGTCGAGAGGGCACTGACGGAGGGCAACGTCGCCATCGTCGCCGGCTTCCAGGGAGTGTCGCAGACCACCAAGGACGTCACGACGTTGGGCCGCGGCGCGTCGGACACCACCGCCGTCGCGCTGGCCGCCGCGCTCGGCGCCGATTACTGCGAGATCTACTCCGATGTCGACGGCGTCTACACCGCAGACCCGCGGATCGTGCCGTCCGCCCGGCACATCGCGCAGATCGGGTACGAGGACATGATGGAGATGGCCGCCTCGGGCGCCAAGATCCTGCACCTGCGCTGCGTCGAGTACGCGCGCCGCGAGGGAGTGCCGGTCCACGTGCGCTCCTCCTTCACCGACAAGCCGGGCACCTGGGTCAAGAGCCAGGACGAGATCGACAAGGACGAATCCATGGAAGAAGCCATCATCACCGGCGTCGCGCACGACCGCGGCGAGGCCAAGGTCACCATCGCCGGTGTCCCGGACAAGATCGGCGAGGCCGCGCGCATCTTCAAGGCCATCGCCGAACACGAGATCAACATCGACATGATCGTGCAGAACGTCTCCCGCCTCAGTGACGTCAAGACCGATATCTCCTTCACCCTCCCCATGACCGACGGCGCCCGCGCGATCTCCGCGCTGGAGGCCATCAAGGACGAGGTGGGCTTCGACGAGCTCCTCTACGACGACCAGATCGGCAAGGTCTCGGTCGTGGGCGTCGGCATGCGCTCACATCCGGGGGTGTCGGCCACCTTCTTCGAGGCTCTCGCCAGCGTCGAGGTGAATCTGCAGATGATCTCCACCTCCGAGATCCGCATCTCGGTCATCGTGGGCGCCGACGACGTGGACCGGGCCGTGCTGGCTGCCCACTCGGCCTTCGGGCTGGACGCCGACGAGGCCGCGACCGTCTACGCCGGCACCGGCCGCTGACCCCTGTCCGGGGCGGCCGGCGCGTGGCCTAAGGTGTGGCTATCCGTTCGGAGGAGCCCATGTCACGTCCCAGCCGCCGCCAGGTGTTGTCGGCGCTCGCCGTCGCGGCCGTCGCGCCGCTGACCGCCTGCCCGGCGCCGCCGTCGAACGGTACGACGTCACCTACTGCCAGCCCCTCCCCCTCACCGACCGGGCTGCCGTTCGGGCTTGTCAGCCCGTCGATCGTGCGGGCCGTGGTCTTCGACGGCGCCTTCGGGACGGACTATGTGGCCGCCGCGGCGGCGACGATGGAGGCGGCTCACCCAGGGGTCGCGGTGGCACTCTCCCCCACCGCTGACGTGCTCGCGCGTGTGGAGCCGCTCCTGGCCGACGGCGAGACCCCTCCGGACCTCGTCGACAACTCCGGCGCCCAGGTGCTCCCCGTGGGCAAGCTGGCGGACCGGTTCGAATCGCTGGACGACCTGATCGAGAGCCGCAACCTGGAGGGCAAACCCATCGGAGACACCCTCTACCACGGCGTCCTCGCGGCCGGTACCTTCAACGGCCGTTTCATCGCCCTCAATTACGCCCTCGCCGTCCACGGCCTGTGGTACTCCGCCCCCCGGTTCGCCGCCGAGGGCTGGGAGGTGCCCGCCACCTGGGACCGGATCCTGGAGTTGGGCGCTCTGGCCCGCTCGATGGGCAGCTACCTGTTCGTGTGGGGCGACGAGGCAGCCGACTACTACCAGGAGCTCGCCATCGCGTCGGCCGTCAAGGAGGGCGGCCACGAGGTCCGCCTGGCTCTGGACAACCTCTCCGACGGCGCATGGAGCCATCCTGCGGTCGCCGGAGTGCTGGAGCAGATGGAGCTCTGCGTGCGGGAGGGCTACGTCCTGGCGGGCGGGCCGTACCTGGACGCCCAGGCCAGATGGGCGCGCGACGGTGAGGCGCTCTTCTACCCCTCCGGCGCGTGGATCGCCTCGGAGATGCAGGGCGTCGAAGCAGCGGACTTCGGGATGACGGCCGCCCCCGCACCCACGCTCACCGCGGCCCCGACGCTTCCCGCCGCGGCGGTGCACGCCGCACCCACCGAACAGTTCCTGGTGCCGCGGGACGCTGAGAACGTGGCGGGCGGGAAGGAACTGCTGCGCACGATGCTCTCCCGTGACACCGCGACCCTCTTCTCCCGCACCCACCTCATCCCCACCGTGGTGCGTGAATCGGTGCCCAGCGATCTGGACTCGACGGCGCTCTCGTCGCAGACCCGTCTCCTGGCAGATGCCGGGGAGCACGTCTTTTCCTGGCGGTTCGCCGCGCACTACGGCCTGGGTCCGGCCAGCAACGAGGCCTGGGCGCAGTTCCTGGGCGGCGCCATCACCGCCAAGGTGCTCGCCAGCCGGCTTCAGACCCTCTCCGACGCGGTCCGTAACGACCCGTCGGTGGAGCGCTACACCGTCGAGTGACCGGTCCGGTCAGCGGCGGCGGCCGGTGCCGAACACGCCCCGGATGATCTCGCGGCCTGCCGTGCGCATGAGGTCCTTGAACACTGTGGACTTGGTCACCTGCTGCACCAGGCTCGGGTTCTCGCGCTCGTAGCGGCGGCGGGCTGCCTCCTCCGCGCGGGCCTCCCGTTCGCGCCTTGCCTGCTCGGCCCGCGCCTCACGCTCAAGACGGGCCTGCTCCTTCTCCGCGGTCTTGAGTTCCTTCTCAGCCTGCTGGAGCTGCTTCTCCCGTTCGGCCTCCAGCCGTTCCTCCTCGGCGCGCTGCGCACCCTCCGCCAGCTGCCGGGTGAGGACCTCGTAGGCGGACTGCCGGTCCAGCGGCTGGCCGTACCGGGCCATGAGGGCCGATTGCGCCACCCCGGCCCGGAGGTGCTCCTCCGGGGTGGGGCCCATCAGAGACTGCGGCGCCCACATCCGGGTCCACGCGACGGGGGTGGGGGCCCCCTTCTCGCTCATCACCGTGACGATCGCCTCGCCGATGCCCAGCTGCTGCAGCACCTCTTCGAGGTCGTAGCCCGAGTTCGGGTAGGTGGACACGGTGGCTCGGAGGGCCTTGGCGTCGTTGGGGGTGTGGGCACGCAGCTGGTGCTGGACCCGTGAGCCGAGCTGCGCCAGCACGTCGTCGGGCACGTCCTTGGGCGTCTGGGTGACGAAGAAGATGCCGACGCCCTTGGACCGGATGAGGCGGACCGTCTGTGTGATCGCGTCGAGGAACGCGTCTGAGGCGTCGTTGAACAGCAGGTGGGCCTCGTCGAAGAAGAAGACCAGTTTGGGCTTGTCGATGTCTCCCACCTCGGGCAGCGACGTGAACATGTCCGCCAGCAGCCACATGAGGAAGGTGGAGAACAGCGCGGGGCGGGTCGCCAGCTGCGGGAGTTCCAGCAACGACACCACGCCGCGACCGTCGGGCGCCACGCGCAGCAGATCGTCGGGATCGAACTCCGGCTCCCCGAAGAACACGTCCGCGCCCTGATCGGAGATGGTGATGAGGGAGCGGAGGATGACGCCGACGGTGGCCGTCGAGATGCCGCCGATGCCCTTGAGCTCAGGTTTACCTTCGTCCGAGGTGAGGTACTTGAGCAACTCGATGAGGTCCTTGAGGTCCAGCAGCGCGAGCCCGGCCTTGTCCGCGTAGTGGAACACCAGCCCCAGCGACGACTCCTGCACCTTGTTCAGGCCCAGGACCTTGGACAGCAGAATGGGGCCGAACGATGAGACGGTGGCACGGACCGGCACGCCGATTCCCTCGCCCCCGAGTGCGTAGAACTCGCACGGGAAGGCCGTGGGCCGCCAGTCCTGCCCCTGCCTGGCCACCCGGGCCAGCAGCTTCTCCGAGGGGTTGCCCGGGGAGGCCATGCCGCTGAGATCGCCCTTGATGTCCGCGGCGAACACGGGAACACCGGCGCTGCTGAGCGCCTCCGCCATCACCTGCAGGGTGACCGTCTTGCCGGTGCCCGTGGCGCCGGCCACCAGCCCGTGCCGGTTGAACATGGACAGCGGGATGCGGATCTTCGCGTCGACGACGGGGTCACCGTCGTTGAGCACGCCCAGCGTCGCGGCGGGTGCGTCGAAGGCGTACCCCGACGTGATGGTCTCGATCAGTGCCTCATTGCTCACCCCCCTACTCTGGCACAGCCCTCACGGTAGGGTGGCCCCGTGATCTTCAAGCGAGTGGGCGACTCACGCCCGTACCCGGACCACGGCTTCACGGCCAAGCAGTGGGTCGCGATCGCGCCGCATCAGGTCCGGCTCGACGAGCTGGTCACCACCAAGCGCACGCTGGACCTCGAGGCTCTCCTGGAGGAGGACTCGACGTTCTACGGGGACCTGTTCGCCCACGTCGTGTCCTACCGTGGGGATCTCTATCTGGAGGACGGCCTGCATCGGGCTCTGCGCGCCGCGCTGCAGCAACGGCAGACGATGCACGCTCGCGTCCTCGAGTTGAAGTAGTTTGTATCACCCGACGAAAGCAGACCCCTACCAGTGCGCATCTTCCGGCTCATCGCAACCCCTATCCTCCTTCTGGGGTTGCTGGGGTTGCTCCTGTGGGGCGCGTCGTGGGGTTGGAGGGCGCTGACGGAGCCGCTGCCCTCGCCGTCGCCCACCCCCTGCGTGGTCGGACCGGCTGAGGTGGTCACCCCGGCGGACATCTCGGTGCGCGTTCTCAACGGGGGCTTCACCAGCGGCCTGGCCAACAGGGTCGGTTCCCACATGGAACGGGCCGGCTTCACGGTCATCAGGGTCGGCAACACAGACGAGCGCGTCTTCGGGACAGTGATCAGGGCCAACCAGCGCGACACTTTGCAGGTGGATCTGGTGGCGTCACAGTTCATCGAGCCAGTCATTGAGTACGACGATCGAGTGGATGGGACCGTCGATATCCTCGTCGGCACCGATTTCAGGGGGAGCAATCCATCCCCTCCGAGTACACAGGCAACACCAACCGACGGCCAGTTCTGCCGGGTACCTTCACCGTCGCCTTCTCCCTCGGTCCTGGAAACGCCAGCTTCAAGCCCGTCTGCCGCGCCCGCCACGCCACAACCCACAACAGAGGGCTAGGCTCAAAACACTGAAGCCCCCGACCGTAAGGTCAGGGGCTTCAGTTCGTCAGAGACGCGGCGGTGATGGAGGGATTTGAACCCCCGGTGGGTTGCCCCACTCTCGCTTTCGAGGCGAGCTCTTTCGGCCGCTCAGACACATCACCGCCCTGAAGTTTACCGACGCCTCCGCACTTTGACCAATCGGTGAACAGCCGGTGACACGCAGGCGAAGCCGGGCAGAGCCCCCCTCGAGCCACGAAAAAAGCCCAGGATGATCGGGATGGTCGGCGTCGCCGTATGGTTGGCCGGTGCGTGACTTCACGGCGTTGCTGAGGGCCCCCGGGCTGGCGCGCATCCTCCTGACCCAGCTCGCCGCGCGGTTGCCCGCCGGCATGTACTCGCTGGGCATCCTCATGCATGTGCAGCAGACGTACGGCAGCTACACCGCCGCCGGGCTGGTCCTCGCGGCCTTCTCCGTCGGGATGGCGGTGGCCGGGCCCGTCGTGTCGCGGCAGCTGAGCAGGCTCGGGACTCTGCCCGTACTCCTCGGCACGCTCATCATCTCGGTGGCATCCTTCGCTCTCCTCGCCACGCTGGAGCTACCGCTGGCCGGCGTCATGGCGTTGGGCGCCCTGGGCGGCGCCGCCATGCCCCCGGTGATCCCCGCTGTGCGCACCCTGTATCCGCAACTGGCGCCGCCTCACCTCCTCACCGCCCTGTTCAGCTTCGACGCAGCGCTTCAGGAGGTCATCTGGGTGATCGGGCCGGTGGCCATCACCATGCTGGTGGCCGGGCTGGGATCCGGTCCCGCGCTGCTCGTCGTGGTGGTGGTCCAGGTGATTGGGGGGCTGATGTTCATGCTGGCGCCCCGCGTCCGGATGCAGAAGATCCCGGCCGCCACGCGACGATTCGGCCGGGTGCTCGGCAACCCCTCGGTGCTCCTCATGGTCGTGATGTCGCTGCTGATGATCGGCGCCTTCGCGGCGATGGAGGCCGCGGTGGTGGCCTCGTTCGGCGACGGCTCCGTCAGCGCCGGTGTGGTGCTGGCCATCTCGTCGTTCGGCTCGCTCCTGGGCGGCCTGGCGGCCGGCAACCGGCCGATCAGCCGGTGGTCGCTGGCGCTGCGTATGCTCATCGTGGTGGTCGGCTTCGGACTGGCGGCGCTGCTCTCGGGATTCTGGGGGCTGTCGGCCGCGCTCTTCCTGGCAGGGTTCGGGATTGCGCCGGCGCTGGCCGCCGTGTCGTCGGTGATCGCCGGCAGCGTGCCGTTCGCCGAGACGGCGGAGGCCTACGGCTGGATCGGCACCGGCCAGTTGCTCGGCGCGTCGGTGGGATCGGCGTCCGCCGGGATCGCGATCGACGCAGCGGGTGGACGCGGCGGCATCCTGGTGGCGGTGGGGATCGCGGCGGCCGGCGTGGTGGTGGCCAGCGCATTCCGCCGTGCGCAACCGGACCTCCGTCAGGGCATCGTCTCCCTTTGAGCGGAGGCGCTCAGCGACGCTCGGCGAAGAACCCTTCCAGCACCTGCGCGCACTCGTCGGCGAGCACTCCCGAGGTGACGGCAGGCCGGTGGTTGAGCCGTGGGTCACGCACTACGTCCCACAACGACGCCACCGCCCCGGCCTTCTCGTCGAAGGCCCCGAACACGAGGTGCCCGATCCGCGAGGCCACCACTGCACCGGCGCACATCGTGCAGGGCTCCAGCGTGACCACCAAGGTGCAGCCCGTCAGCCGCCACTCACCGACTGCCTCCGCGGCGCGGCGGAGGGCCACGATCTCCGCGTGCGCGGTGGGGTCTCCCAATAGTTCACGCTCATTGCCGGCCCTGGCGAGCACATCGCCATCGGGTCCCAGCACCACGGCCCCGATGGGCACGTCGCCGTGCAGCTCGGCGGCGCGGCCCTCCTGCAGCGCGAGGCGCATGGCCTCGTGCCAGCGCGTGCCCACGCTAGCCGTCGAATGCCTCGACGGCGCTCTCGAACTCTGCCGAGATCTTCAGCTTGGCCGCGATCCGCCCGAGCAGCACGTCGGAGTCCTCGTCGTAATCCGTGGCGATGGCTTCCAGCTCGAAGGCACGCAAACCGCTGGCGGCGTACATGCTGAGGTCCCCCAGGGGAGACGGGTCGTCGTCCTCGTCCGGCATCTCCTCGCCGAGGTAGTCCACGACGTCGCGGGCGATGGGCCAGTCGTTGGCGGCCGTGACGTCCGAGAGCAGCACCTCGACGGTGCGTCCGCGCACGCGGCAGATCACGAAGAACTCACCCGCCACCGACACCCAGCCGTCCGCACCCGAGTCCCCCGGGAGGCGGCTGAGTTGGTTCATCAGTTCATCGAGGTCGTTGGCCAGGTCCACGTCCATGGGGACGGCGACTGCCCTGCCATCTTCCCGGTACAGGGCGACCACCAGGTCGACGTCGTCCTCGGTGGCGTCCTCAAGGTCGTCGAAATCGTCCGCGTCCTCATCCGAGTCCTCAGAGTCTCCGTTGTCCACGCCGGTGAGGTCGAATGGCTCGGCGTCCTCGTCAAACACGTCCACGGTTACTCCTTTCGTCGAATGCGCCTCCATCCTTGCATGACTGGCACGTGGACACACCCCCCGGGGCCCGAACAGCTACGCGCCCCGGCGCCGTTGTGCCAAGGTAGGGGGGTGGAACTCTGCGTCGTCACCCATCCCCTCGTCGATCACAAGCTGACGCTCCTGCGAAACAGGAACACCGAGCAGCCGGTGTTCCGCCGCCTGGTCGAGGAGCTGGTCACCCTGCTGGCCTACGAGGCGACACGCGGGGTGCGCGTCACGCAGACCCAGATCGAGACGCCGGTCACCAGCACCACCGGCGTGAAGCTCGCCCAGCCGGCCCCGCTCGTCGTGCCGATTCTCCGGGCCGGGCTGGGCATGCTCGACGGCATGCTGCGGCTGATGCCTACAGCTGAAGTGGGGTTCCTCGGAATGATCAGGGACGAGGTGACCCTCCAACCGGTCACCTATGCCGAGCGGCTCCCCCAGGACCTCTCGGGCCGCCAGTGCTACGTCCTGGACCCGATGCTGGCGACGGGCGGGTCCCTCGGCGGCGCCGTGCAGTACCTGGTGGACCGAGGCGCAGACGACATCACGTGCATCTGCCTGCTCGCCGCACCGGAGGGCATCGAGAAGCTCAACCAGCTCCTGGCGGACCTGGACACCCCCTGCACCCTGGTGGTGGCGGCGGTCGACGAGCGGCTCAACGAGCACGGCTACATCGTGCCCGGCCTGGGCGACGCCGGGGACCGGCTCTACGGCCTGGCCGACTGACAATGGTCACGCGGTGCGAGCCGCGGGCCAACTTCCAGCCCCCCACCGCCCCCGGTGGTGACGGCGAGGGCGGCGTCGGCTAGCGTGACCGGATGGGTGGTCGGACAGCGGGCTGGATCCCGAAGCAGCACGGCGCATGGGCCATGCTCATCGTCCCCTTCCTGGCCGGTCTGGCGATGGCCCGCGATTCGCGTCCCCTGGGCGCCAGCGACGCCACCCTCGGCCTCACGTGGCTCGTCGGCTACTTCGCCTACAACGCCGCCGTCCTGACCCTGCGAGCCGCCCCACGACGACGGGGCCGCTACGTCCCGGCCCTCGTCGTGTACGGCGCCGGGGCCCTCGTCATGGGACTCTCGACGCTCGCACTCACAGGATGGTGGCTGCTGGCCTGGGTGCCGGCTTACACAGTGCTGGTGGGCTGGGCCCTTTGGCTGGCGTGGACGAAGCGTGAGCGCTCGCTCCTGTCCGGGGTGCTCACTGTCGTGGCCTCGTGCGCTCTGATGGCGGTGCTTCAACCGTGGGGCGCCGACGACCCCTCCCGCTGGCGCGACCTCGCGATCATGCTGGTGATCACGGCGTACTTCGTCGGCACGGTTCTGCACGTCAAAGCACTCATCCGGGAACGCAACGATCCTGCCTCCACCCAGCGTTCCCGGGCTTACCACGCCGCAGTCGCGTTGGTGGCGGTCGCCGCCGTCGGCGCGGGATGGCTGGGATGGTGGTGGCTGCCCTGGGCGGCGGCCCTCGTCGCCCGCTCCGCCTGGATGCCGCGGGCGGCGCGCCGACCCGCCCAGATCGGCGTGGTCGAGATCCTGCTGTCGGCCTGGGCGCTGGGGTTGTCGCTGCTGGGCTGACCACCTGCTGGGGAGCCCTGCCCGACCCTGCGACAGGAGTGGGCAGGGAGTGACGGGTGACCCTCGTTTCGCGCCTGTCAGGCGCCCGCTCAGTAGTAGTAGGGGAACTTCGACCAGTCCGGCGCCCGCTTCTCGAGGAACGAGTCCCTGCCCTCGACGGCCTCGTCGGTCATGTATGCCAGCCGCGTCGTCTCGCCGGCGAACACCTGCTGGCCGATCAGCCCGTCGTCGATGGCGTTGAATGCGAACTTCAGCATGCGCTGCGCGGTCGGCGACTTCCCGCAGATCTTCGCGGCCCACTCCAGGCCCACGTCCTCCAGGTCCGCGTGCGGCACCACCCGGTTCACCATGCCCATCCGGTGCGCGTCCTCCGCGTCGTGGACGTCGCCGAGGAAGAAGATCTCGCGGGCGAACTTCTGCCCCACCTGGCGCGCAAGGTAGGCAGACCCGAAGCCCGCGTCGAAGGAGCCGACGTCGGCGTCGGTCTGCTTGAACTTGGCGTGTTCGCGCGACGCCAGGCTGAGGTCCGCCACGACGTGCAACGAATGCCCGCCGCCGGCCGCCCACCCGTTGACCAGCGCGATCACCACCTTCGGCATGAACCGGATGAGCCGCTGCACCTCGAGGATGTGCAGGCGTCCGAGCTTGGCCGCGTCGACGCCGTCGGCCGTCTCCCCCTCCGCGTACTGATAGCCGGCGCGGCCCCGGATGCGCTGATCGCCTCCTGAGCAGAATGCCCACCCGCCGTCCTTGAGCGCGGGACCATTGCCCGTCAGCAGCACGCAACCGACATCAGAGGAGGTGCGCGCATGCTCCAGCGCCCGGTAGAGCTCGTCGACGGTGTGTGGCCGGAAGGCGTTGCGCACCTCGGGCCGGTCGAGCGCGATCCGGACAGCAGGAACATGCTTGGCACGGTGGTAGGTGATGTCCGTGAAGCTGAAGCCCTGGACCTCGTCCCACAGCTCGGGACGGAACGGATTGCCGGTGTTGCTCATGAGGCGAGCCTAACGGCCCACCGGCGCCGTCGTCGGGCGCCTGGGCGGCTAGCCCCCGGGGGTGCGGAGGAGCTCACCGAGCCGGTCTGGGAAGTTGGTGATGATGGCGTCCACGCCGAGGTCTGCCAGCCAGCGGGCGTCCTCATCCTTGTTCACCGTCCACGGATGCACCTTGATGCCTGCCTCGTGGCAGAGCCACACGAAGTTGGGCTGCTGAATCGCCAGGTAGTGCGGGTGGATTGCGCCGGCGCCGAACCAGGTGGCGTACTTCCACGGGTCGAAGATGCCGTCTGAGATGAGCAGCCCCAGCTGATCACGCGCCACCCGTCCGCGGAGGTTGGCCAGCGAGAAGTGGTTGAAGGACGAGTACAGCACCTGCTCTGTCATGCCCGCATCCCGCACGATCCGCAGGACGTCCTCCTCGAGCCCCGGGTAGAGCACGACGGTGTTCTTGAGCTCGATGTTGACCGTGACTCCCGTGCCTCGGAAGAGGTCCAGCACTTCGCGCAGCGTCGGGATCCTGACGTTGCGACGGCCGGCGAAGCCGTTGGAGAAGTCGCAGTGGCGCAATTCCTCGAGCGTCTGGTCCACCACCCGTCCGAAGCCGTTGGAGGTTCGGTTGATCGTCTCGTCGTGAATGGCCACGATGTGCCCGTCGGCGGTGCGTTGCACGTCGAGTTCCACGCCGTCGGCCCCCATCTGCAGGGCCAGTTGGAAGGCGGGCAGGGTGTTCTCAGGCGCGTAGGCGCTCGCGCCGCGATGGGCCCAGATGGCTGTTGTCACGTCAATATCCTGCCACTCTTTGTCGTTCCTCCCGCCACCACTGACTGGGGTGGAGTGGCCAGGAAAGACGACGAGGCGCCGGGTGCGATGCCCGGCGCCTCGTCCAGCGCGCTCGGAGGGACTCGAACCCCCAACCTTCTGATCCGTAGTCAGATGCTCTATCCGTTGAGCCACGAGCGCTGGCCGAGTCGTAACTATACGTGGCAGGAACTGGTTGGGCAAACGCGCTTCGTGGGACGCCGTATCGCCACGCGCCGCGATGTCGCATTCCTGCGAGAGACCGCCGTGGACATGCGTCATGCTTGATGTCATGCACGACGACACGGCCACGCGCATGCGGGCCATCCAGGCCAAGGATCCCCGCTTCGACGGGTGTTTCGTGACCGGGGTCACGTCGACGGGCATCTACTGCCGGCCCAGCTGCCCAGCCCGCACACCGCACGCCCGCAACGTCCGCTTCTTCCCCACTGCGGCGGCCGCCCAACTCGCCGGCTTCCGTGCCTGCAAGCGCTGCCTGCCGGGCGCGACCCCCGGCTCACCGGCATGGGACGTGCGGGGTGACAGCGTGGCCCGGGCGGTCCGGCTCATCAACGACGGTGTCGTGGATCGCGAGGGCGTCGGCGGTCTCGCTTCGCGGTTGGGCTACTCCACCCGTCAGATCCAGCGGCTGCTGGCCGACGGCGCGGGCGCCGGCCCGTTGGCCCTTGCCCGCGCCCGCCGTGCGCAGACGGCTCGGACCCTCCTGGAGGCCACCTGGCTCACGCTGCCGGAGGTTGCCTTCGCCGCCGGGTTCTCCAGCCTCCGCTCCTTCAACGCCACCATCCGCGAGGTCTACGACGCCACCCCGAGCCAATTGCGGCGGCCCTCGCGGGGTCCCGGTTCGAGCCCTGACGGTGGGCTCACGTTCGTCCACCTCACACTGGCGGTCAGGAAACCGTTCTGCCCGTGCAACGTCTTCGGCCACCTCATCGCCACCTCCGTCGCCGGCGTCGAGTCGTTTCACGACGGCGCCTACCACCGCACGCTGCGACTGCCGACCGGGCACGCCGTCGCGTCCCTCCGGCCGACCCGGGACGGGGTCGAGGCACGCGTCGGGCTGAGCGACCTCGTCCAGTTGCCGACCGTCATCGCTCGCGTGCGCCGGCTCCTGGATCTCGACGCCGACCCCGTGGCCGTCGACGATCTGCTCGCTTCGGACCCCCTCCTCGCCCCCCTGGTCGCGGCGCACCCCGGCCGCAGGATCCCGCGCGGGGTCGACGGCGACGAAGTGGCCTTCCGGATCCTCCTCGGCCAGCAGGTGTCGACGGCGGCAGCGCGGACCCATGGATCGCGGCTGGTCGAACGGGTCGGCGCCCGCGTCGAGACCGGGATTCCGGGCCTGACGCACCTGTTCCCCACCGCCGCCGCTGTGGCGGAGGTGGCCGACGAAGCCCTGGCCTTCCCGGCCTCGCGCCGCGACACCATCCGCCGACTGGCGCGCGCGCTCGCCGACGGCGAACTGGACCTCTCCGTCGGCGCCGACCGCGACGCCGCCCGCGCGGCGCTGGCCGCCCTCACGGGGATCGGGCCCTGGACCGTCGAGATGATCGCCATGCGAGGGCTTGGCGACCCGGACGCCTTCCCTGCCACGGACTTGGGCGTGATGCGCGCCGCCCGGGAGCTCGGCGTGTCCGTAGGGTCCAGATCGGCAGCCTGGCGACCGTGGCGGTCCTACGCGACCCAACACCTGTGGGCGCTCACGCCCCACGCCGTCAACACGATTCCCGGCGTACCCGGATGCGAGGAGAAGTCATGACCTACAGCGTGATGGAGTCACCCATCGGACCGCTGACGATCGTCCAGCGCGACGGCACACTGATCGCCGTCCTCATGGACGGCCACAGGAAGCCACCGGTGGACACCCCCGACTGGGGTGACCAGGTCGACGACGCGCTCCCGGAGGCCACCCGCCAGCTCACCGAGTACTTCGCCGGGCAGCGCACCGAGTTCGACCTGCAGCTCTCGCCGTCAGGCACGGACTTCCAGCGCCAGGTGTGGGAGGCCCTCACCGAGATCCCCTACGGGGAGACGCGCAGCTACGGCCAGCTGGCCACGGCGATCGGGCGCCCCGGCGCCTCGCGTGCCGTGGGTGCGGCGAACAGCAGAAACCCCATCAGCATCGTCGTGCCGTGCCACCGCGTGATAGGGGCGAGCGGGATGCTCACTGGCTACTCCGGAGGCCCTGAACGCAAGCAGTTCCTCTTGGACCTGGAACGGGCGAACATCGCCGCCTGAGGCGGACTAGCAGAGCCCCTGGCAACGGGTCCCAGGGGCTCGATCACAACTGGCGGAGGCGGCGGGATTTGAACCCGCGATGGGGTTGAAGCCCCAAACCCGCTTAGCAGGCGGGCGCCATAGACCGGACTAGGCGACACCTCCAGTGCCGTCACAGCCTAGCCGAGCGCCCAGCGCAGCGGCAAACATGCGCCACCGGACCGGGGGAGGCTGGGGGCTCAGGCCGCCGTTTCGTGCGCTGCGCTGCCAGTTACACTGGCGCGCAGGAGGAGCCCATGACCGAAGACGGCCAAGCGCGCCGCGCTGCGTCCGGCGATGGCGGTGCGGGTCGAGGCAAGGCCCCGAAGTCCGCGGCCACCCCGACGCGCGCGCTGGAGGACACCCCGCTCGACGATTGGGACAGCCCGGCCGACCTGCCCTTCCCCCACAACGTTCGCCTCCGCATGGCAGCCCAGGAGAGGGCAGCGAAGGGCTCGCTGCGCCGCGCGTCGCTCCTCACCCTCGCCTCGACGATGCTGCCCGGCATCGGTCTGCTCGGCGCCAGACGCCCCGGCCTTCGGGTGGCGGGGCTGGTCGCGGGTGGGTCCGCTCTCGGCGCGGGTGCCTTCATCGCCTACTATGCCGTCGCAAACACCACCCGCCTCGCCACACTCGCCGTGAGCCCCGGCTTCCTCACGGGGGCGACGCTCGCACTGATCGTCGTCGGCCTGGTGTGGGTCACGCTCATCGTCGTCACCCACCTGGCCACCCGCCCGCGCGGCCTCTCCGACACGAGGCGGGCTCTGGGGGCCATTCTGGTGGTGGTGCTCGCGTTCGCCGTGGCGACGCCCACAGCCATCGCCGCACGGTATGCCCGGGACCAGATGCTGCTGGTCGACAGGGTCTTCACCTCCGGCGACGACGAGGTGAAGTCATCCACGCGCCCGACCCTGGACTCCGAAGGCGGCGCGGACCCCTTCGCCGACATCCCGCGGATCAACATCCTCCTGCTCGGGGCGGACGGAAGCGCCAACCGGGCCGACGCAGTCGAGCAGTTCAGCATCCGCACCGACACCATCATCCTGGCCTCGATCGACACCCAGAGCGGCGCGACCACGCTCATCCAGATCCCCCGGAACGTGCAGTACACGCCATTCCCGGAGGGAAGCGAGATGGCAGAAGCGTTCCCGGACGGGTTCCGCGGCGAGCCTGCTGAGGACTGGCTCATCAACAGCGTCTGGGCGCACACCGAACTCGGTTACCCCGATCTGTTCGACGGCGCCACCTACCGCGGCGCCGAGGCGCTCAAACAGGGCGTGGAGGGCATCACCGGCCTCAAGGTGGATTACTTCGCCATGCTCAACATCGACGGCATCCAACAACTGATCGACGCCATGGGTGGGGTCACCGTCAACATCAACCAACGGCTGGCCATCGGCGGCAACTCGGAAGGCAGAAGGCCCTCGGGTTATCTCGAGCCGGGGCCGGATCAGCACCTGATGGGCTACGAAGCCATGTGGTACGCCCGTAGCCGGCTCGATTATTCGGACTACGACCGCATGGCCCGCCAGTCGTGCCTCGTGGGCGCGATCATCAAGCAGGCCAACCCCGCGACGCTGCTGACCCGGTATGAGGCAATCGCCGCTGCGTCGTCGCAGATGGTGGTGACCGACATCCCGCAGCGGGACCTCCCGGAGATCGTCGAGTTGGCGCTGCGCGTGAAGGACGGCCAGGTCAGCCGGCTCGTCTACTCTCCCGGCAAGAACGGCTACTCCTACGAGAATCCGGATTTCGAGGCGATGCAAGCGGCCGTCGAGCAGGCCCTCGATCCGCCGTCGCCCACCACGTCCGCGGCGCCCGGCGTGGAGCCGACGGCGGCCGCGACACCCAGCGCCACCACGACGTCCCCCTCGGCTGAGCCGTCGCCGTCGGCCTCCGAGAGCCCGGTCCTCACCGACGGGGCGCAGAACGTCACCGACGCCTGCGCCTGGTACGGCGAGGAAGGCTGAGGCGGGCGCAGGAGGGGTGCTACCCCTTCGCCGCCTGGAGGCGGGACCGGATGTCCGCGAGCACCTCGTCGATCTGGGCGCGATCCCCGCCTGGGAACAGCAGGTGGGTGCGCCGGACCGGGCCGTGGTAGACGGTCACGTGTGAGCCCTCCTGCGACTGCGTGACCTTACTCACGTCCGCCCATTCACCGGAGTGATCGACCCCGGGCCCCACCAGCCTGTACCCGTCGTCGTCCAAGGTGAGACGGACGGCCAGCCGGTCGAGCGACACGAACGCGGCCACCATGAGCGCCACGCCCGCGACGAGAAACAACGCGCCGACCACGACGACGGCCACATGCCATCCCTGGTTCAGCGCAGCAACCAGCACGACGGCGCCGATGAGGTCCGCACCGGCCGCGGTGACGAACGCGCGCACGGGCGGCTGGGGCTTGATGACGTGGGTGGTCTCGGCCATGGCCCCACAGTACCCAGGAGATCGGTTGACCGGCCGGACGCGGGGCGGTGGCGGCGAGGGTGGGATTCGAACCCACGGAGAGTTGCCCCTCGGCCGCTTTCAAGGCGGCTGCACTAGTCCACTATGCGACCTCGCCAGTGCCCGACCATGTTAGCGCCTCGATGCCGGCGGGTAGGGTGCGGTATCCGAGCAGGGAAGGGACGTGGGATGCCGCCGAAGTCGCCGCTGCCGCCCCGCCACGGCCTGCAGGCCGCCTGGGTGCGCACGCCGGATCGCGATCCGCGCGACCCCCTCCCCTGGCCCACGATGCGTGACTGGCTGGTTCACAAGCTGGCGCCGTCGCCGGAAGATGTCGACGAGATGCTCGAGGGCGGCGTCTTCGTCGACGACCGCGGCCGGCCGTGGACCGGTCGCGAGGAGTACCGTCCACACACCTTCGTCTGGTTCCACCGCGAACTGCGCGACGAGGCCCCGGCCCCCGGCGAGCTCACTCTGCTGTACCGCGACGAGCGGATCGCGGTCTTCGACAAGCCCCACTTCCTCTCCACCATCCCGCGCGGCCGGCACGTGCTGCAGTCGGCCGTGGTGAAGGCGAGGCAGGCTCTGGACCTGCCCGAACTCTCCGCTGCCCACCGGCTGGACCGTGGCACGGCCGGCGTGCTGCTCATGACGACGGAGAAGAGATGGCGGGCCGCCTACCACTCGGTGTTCACAGACCGAACGGCCACGAAGGTCTACCGCGCGATCGCGCCCCACGATCCGGCGCTCCACTTCCCGCGGCGGGTCGAGTCCCACCTGGTCAAAAGGGTGGGCACACTCCAGGCCGACACGCTCGACCTACCGTCGAACTCAGTCACCGACATCGAGCTCATCGAGATCCAGCGCGGCTATGCCCTGTACGAGGTCCGCCCACTCACCGGCAGGACCCACCAGATCCGCGCACACTTCAACGGCCTCGGCATACCCCTCGTCGGTGATCCGCTGTACCCCGAGATCCTCCCCACCGCCATCGATGACTTCTCCACGCCGCTGCGCCTGCTGGCCCACCGGCTGGAGTTTCCGGACCCGGTCGACGGCTCGCACCGTGCGTTCGAGAGCGGTCGCGGCCTCACCTGGCCTGATTGACTCCACTCCGGCGAGCCAAGAGCGACCGCGCTGTCGGGCGCGACGCCCCCTGTGCTCACCGCGTTCCCGGGGTTAGTGTGAAACATGGCACTCTCACGCAAGCAGGCCTCAGAGGCCCTTCCAACCTGGCGTTACCTCCTAGGCCGGATGCATCTCACGGTGGACGCCGGCTCCTTCCCCTCGGCGCTCGCCTTCGTCAACGACGTCGCCCGGATCGCGGAGGACCAGAATCATCATCCCGAGATCGACCTGCGCTACTCGAGGGTCCATCTCGCCGTGGCCAGCCACGACGCCGGAGGCATCACCGACCGCGACGTCGCCTTCGGCTCGGCGGTCGCGGAACTCGTCGCCGCCATGGGCCTGCAGCCGGTGACGTCAGACCTGGCCGAGATCGAGATCGCCATCGACGCGCTCGACATTCCCGCCGTGCTCCCCTTCTGGCGCGCGATCACGGGCTATGCCGACGACGGCCCGGAGGCGTTGATCGACCCGCAGCTGATCGGGCCACCGATCTGGTTCCAGCAGATGGACGAACCGCGCCCGCAGCGCAACAGGGTCCACCTGGACCTCACGGTGGCGCATGACGAGGCGAGGAACCGGCTGGACCGGGCACTGGCTGCAGGCGGGACACTGGTGAGCGACGAGGCGGCGCCCCGGTTCTGGGTCCTGTGCGATCCCGAGGGCAACGAGGTGTGCATCTGCACCTGGCAGGGTCGCGACGAGAACGAGCCCACGGACGGCTAGAGCCGTTGCGGGATGTGCAAACCCCCGTCGACGCACGCGCGTGTGGCAGGGTGGGGGACATGCGCGCAGTGATCGTGGAAGCCCCAGGAGATGTCGACGCCCTCACCCTCGGCGAGGCCCCCAGCCCCATCCCTGGGCCGGGAGAAGTGCTCGTCCGGACGGTTGCCTCC
Source organism: Tessaracoccus pujii (assembly GCF_055326215.1). NCBI lineage: Bacteria > Bacillati > Actinomycetota > Actinomycetes > Propionibacteriales > Propionibacteriaceae > Tessaracoccus > Tessaracoccus pujii. The sequence continues at coordinate 165,506 of NZ_JBUZNP010000006.1, forward strand.
GGCGTGAACCGCGCCGACGTGCTGCAGCGGCAGGGCCACTATCCCCCGCCCCCCGGCGAGAGCGACATCATCGGGTTGGAGGCCTCCGGCGTCGTCGAGGCGGTCGGCGACGGAGTCCGACGTTGGAAGAAGGGCGACGAGGTCGTGGCCCTCCTGGCCGGTGGCGGATATGCCGAATACTTCGTCGCACCCGAGGGTCAGCTCATCGCTCCGCCGCCCGGCGTGGATCTGGTGTCGGCAGCCGGGGTTCTCGAGGTCGCGGCGACCGTCCTTTCCAACCTTCGCGTCGGGCAGCTCGAGCCCGGCGAGGTGTTCCTGGTCCACGGCGGCGCCGGTGGGATCGGCACGTTCGCGACTCAGTACGCCCACGCCCTCGGCGCCACGGTCGTGGCGACCGCGGGGAGCCCTGCGAAGCTGGAGCACTGTCTGGCCCACGGCGCCGACATCGCGCTGGACTATCACGACGACTGGGTCGCAGCACTCAAGGCCGCCACCAAGGGTGCCGACGTCGTCCTCGACATCATCGGCGCGAAGTACCTCGAATCCAACGTGGCGGCGCTGAAACGCCGCGGCAGGATCGTCGTGATCGGGCTCCAGGGTGGCGCCAAGGGCACGCTCAACTTGGGGGCCCTGCTCAGCAAGCAGGCCACCATCACCGCGACCTCGCTACGGTTCCGTCCCGCCGAGGAGAAGGCGGAGATCTGCGCCGCTGTGGAGGCGGAGGTGTGGCCGATGCTGGCCGACGGCCGCATCAGGCTCTCCCCCGAGACCAGGATCCCCTTCGACGACGTGCGCAGGGCCCACGAGCAGCTCACGGGCGGGGACAACGTGGGCAAGATCATCCTGGTTCACTGACGGCGCACGGCCCGGGACGCCCAACACTGCCCCGGAGGGTGGAACCTCAACCTGCGCCTCACCTTTCGGATGACAGATTTCGCGAGGTGGGGGTTCAATGACCCCATGCCTTCTCCGCGCATGCTCCTTCGAGTACTCCTCACCTTCGCGCTCGTGGCCGTCTGGCTGCCCGTCGCCAGACCCGCCGCAGCCCTGGACGCCGCGACCTTCGTCGCCAAGACCTCCGCCTGGGCCCAGGAAGAGGAGCGCGCCTACGGGGTGCCGGCATCGGTGGCCATGGCGCAGGCGATCCTGGAATCCGGTTGGGGCGAGTCGTCTCTGACCAAGAATGCGAAGAACTGGTTCGGCATCAAGTGCTCCTCCACACTCAGTCCGCACCAGAACGGCTGCTACTCCGTCAGCACCACCGAATACGACTCCAGCGGCAACGCCTACACAACGACGGCGCAGTTCCGGAAGTACGACACAGACCAGAACTCGTTCATCGACCACGGCTACTTCCTGAGCCGGCTGACCCGCTACGCCAAGGCCTTCAACTACACGAACAACCCGGATCGCTTCATCGTCGAGGTGCACCTGGGCGGGTACGCCACGGATCCGCAGTACGCCAACAAGATCATCAACCTGATGGTCAAGTACGACCTCTACCAGTACAACGTGACCGCGCCGGCAACCGGCGCCAGTGAGCTGGTGATCCGCCCCCAGACCCAGGCGAAAGTGGGGGCGACGGCGTACGTCACCGGCCTGCTCAGCCCCGGCGGCGCAGGTAGCGAGGTCCTGACACAGGTCTACACAGCTTCGGGGTGGTCCATCGACGAGCTTGTCACCGCGGGGACGCGTGGCCAGTTCTCGATCCCACTCACATTCGGCACGGCCACCGTGGGTACCACCCGCTACCGGGTGCAGGCGACCTCGGCAGCGGGGACCCTGACCAGCGCCGAGTTCACCGTGGACAGGCTGGGGTCGGTCACCGTCCAGTCCGTAACTGGTGTCCTGGTCGGCCAGACCGCACGACTCAAGGGGCAGGCCCTCGGTTACGGCGGCCGGACGATCACGTCCCAGGTACTGGTGAACGGGGCCTGGCAGAACCACACGACGGCCACCGTCAACAGCGACGGAAGCTTTGACCTTCCGTTGACCTACGGGCAGGCCAGCGCCGGCACCCGGACCTTCCGCGCGAGGCTGGTCACCGCAGCCGGAGCCACACTCGTCTCCTCTCAGGTCACCGCCACGTGGGCGGCGACCGCCTACCCAACGATTGAGCAGCGAATCGGAGGCGCCGATCGATACGAGGTTGCTGCCAACGTTTCGAGTCAGCTCCCCGCCGCCGTCGGCTCCTCCGTCGTGGTGGCCTCCGGCGAGGTCTTCACGGACGCACTCAGCGCGGGTCCGCTAGCGGCGTACCGTGGCGCCCGCCTGTTACTGACGAGGGGTGCGTCGCTCCCCTCGTCGGTCACGGCTGAGCTGACTCGGAGTCGTCCCAGTGAGATCGTAATCGTCGGCGGCCCCGGCACCGTCTCGGACGCGGTGCTGGCCGACCTCCAGAAGTTCGGCAAAGTCACCCGCATCGGTGGCGCAGATCGGTACGCGGTATCAGCCGATCTCGCTGCGCGCATTCCAGGCAAGCACGTCGTCATAGCCTCAGGCGAGCTGTTCTCCGACGCCCTGTCCGCCGGACCACTCGCTGCCGAGCTGGGAGGGCCACTGCTGCTGGTGCGTTCTGGCGAGCTGCCCAGCGCCACTGCCAGAGCGCTGAGCTCTATTGCCCCCGAGCGAGTCACCGTTCTCGGTGGTGCGGCCACTGTCAGCGATGCGGTGCTGACTGAAATCGCCAGCATCACTGGAGCCCCGACCAACCGCGTGGGGGGAGCGGATCGATTCGAGGTCGCGGCAAACGTGGCGAAACAATTCTTCGCTTCTTCCGACACCGCCGTAGTGGCGTCGGGTCTGCTCTTTCCCGACGGTTTGAGCGGCACGCCCCTGGCCCACTCAAACAACGCCCCCATACTCTTGAGTACGGCCACGTGCACCCCCTCCTACACCACAGCGGTACTCAACTCGCTGAAGCCAGCATCAACGTTCCTGGTAGGCGGATCAGCGTCCGTCACGAGCCCGACGGTCCAGTGTTGAGTGTCTGTCCAGCAAAGGGGGATAGTGCCACGTATCTCCTCATCCTCGCTGCGACGCCCGAGGGGTCATTTCACAGACCGTCGCCGAGGCCAAGGAAGTCCCTGAGCAGCGCGGCCGACACGACGCCATCGTGCCACCGACGAACAAACTTGAGGTTGCTCTCGGCTTGGAGACGCAACTCGCCGCGACGCTCGCGGATGGACCCGATGACCTCGCGCAATGAATTTGGCGTCGCCTCCAGTATCGACGGCGCTTCTTCCATGCGGTCACGCACCGGTTGGACCATCCGGCCTATCGTGACCCGACCTGCGGCCATGGCCTCCACCGCCGCCACTCCGTAGGAGCCGAACAACAGTTGATCAACCACCACGTCACACGTCCGTACGAGTTCACACACCTCCCGGTGCTGCATGCCCGAGGGTTCCACGTACTCGATCACGCCCTCGTCGTGGAGCTGCTGTAGTACGGGCGAGATGTATTGCGTGCCCTTGATCGGGGGACTCCGCCGGCTGGGGACGTGGACGACGCGCGGCCGCTCCCGCTCCAGCAGCGGGGCGTCCGACGCCCACGCGTCAACGTCTACGACGACAGGCAGCCATGTGCCGCCCGGGAGGTCAAAACCCAGGTCTGGCGTCGAGTAGAACACGGGCCAGCCCGACTCCTCCGCGAAGGCTCGGTTTCGCGCGGTCTGCGCGGTAAGCCTGGCCCTCCACTCCTCGGAACCGACCGAGAAATAGGACCACTTGTCGCGCGCCAGGTGGGCCGCCGGTTCGCGCACATCCGAACCGTGCGCAATGAGGGCCATTGAGTGCCCAAGCGCCTCAAGCCGCCTGGCGTCGGCCGGGAAGTGACCGTGCCTGTCCCAGCGTGCGAACGACTTGAATCCGTCCAGCGCGATATGGGTGGTGTCCCTGAACATCACCTGGGCCCTGGCACCCCACAAAGTCCCTGCACGGAACGCGACGCGGTTGAAGCGGCGGTCGACGTCGAAGCCGAACCCGCCGCCCCGGAGTGGTACACCGGCGAAGGACCATGCCTCGACTGTCAGCACGGCCCTCACCGCCCGCGCCCATGCCGTGGCCTGGCCGGCGTAGTTCGACGGACCGATCGCGAGTACTGGGCGCTGCATGGGGCCAGGCTAGCGGCAAGCCGCGAAACGGTTGGGTAGACTGCGGCGCGGGTGCGCACCGCCATCCACCGGTGGAAGGGACGAAGAAGAGTGAAGATCGCTGTCATCGCCATGGGCAAGATCGGCCTCCCACTGGCCGTCCAGTTCGCCGACATGGGTCACGAGGTGATAGGCGTCGACGTGCAGCAGAGCGTCGTTGACAAGGTCAACGACGCCGTCGAGCCGTTCCCTGGCGAGGCACACCTGCAGGAGAAGCTCTCCGAGTTGGTCCCCGCCGGGCGACTGCGCGCCACCACGGACTACGGCGAAGCGATCCCGGACGCGGACGCCGTTGTCATCGTGGTCCCCCTCTTCGTCAACGACGAGACCTGGCAGCCAGACTTCGGCTGGATGGAGAACGCCACGCGCAGCCTCTCCGAGCACCTCACCCCCGGCACGCTCGTCAGCTACGAGACCACCCTTCCCGTCGGCACCACGCGCACGCGGTGGAAGCCCATGATCGAGGAGATCTCGGGGCTCACCGAGGGCAAGGACTTCCACCTCATCTTCTCCCCCGAGCGTGTGCTGACCGGCCGCGTCTTCGAGGACCTGCGCAAGTACCCAAAGCTCGTCGGCGGCCTCTCCCCGGAGGGTGCCCGACGCGGCGTCGAGTTCTACGAAGCGGTGCTCAGCTTCGACGAGCGCCCCGACCTGCCGCAGGGCAACGGGGTGTGGGACCTAGGCTCGGCCGAGGCCGCCGAGATGGCGAAGCTCGCGGAAACCACTTACCGCGACGTGAACATCGGACTGGCCAACCAGTTCGGCAAGTTCGCGGCCGCCAATGGCATCGACGTCCACAAGGTCATCGAGGCGTCGAACTCGCAGCCCTACAGCCACATCCACCGCCCCGGCATCGCCGTCGGCGGCCACTGCATCCCGGTCTACCCGCGCCTCTACCTCTACACGGATCCCGACGCCACCATCGTGCGCACGGCCCGCGAGGCCAACATGACCATGCCGGAGTACGCCATTTCCCTGGCCGAGGGCGCGCTGGGTGACCTACGCGGGAGGAAGGTCGTCGTCCTGGGCGCCTCCTACCGGGGCAGGGTCAAGGAGACCGCCTTCTCCGGCGTCTTCCCGACTGTCGCGGGTCTTAAGGCGCGGGGCGCTGAGGTGAGCGTCCACGACCCAATGTTTACCGACAAAGAACTCGCCAAATACGGCTTCGACGCCTACCACCTCGGCGAGCCGGTCGACATCGCGATCCTGCAGGCCGACCACCCCGAATACACCTCCCTTACCCCGGCGGATCTGCCTGGCGTGGAGGTGTTCGTCGACGGTCGCGGAACCTGCCCGGCGGACGCGTGGAGGGACGTCAGGTTCTTCCGGCTGGGTGACGGCGAGGCCTGAGTCAGGCCGGCTGCCAGGTCTTCAGCACCCGCACAACGACTTCTGCCGCCTCACCCCGGCCATAGGGAGCGGCGTCTGTCTTCTCCGGAGCCGGACGCACGGCAAGCTCAGCCAACCGGGTTAACTCTGGATCGAGCGCGTTCCAGCCCGTGTCGACGGTTTCGGTCCATTCCGTCTCAGTGCGAATCGTCGTGCACACAGTCTCAAGGAGGAAGGCCTCCTTCTGCAGGCCGCCCGAATCGGTGACCACACCCCGGGCATGGACCACAGCGTTGATCATGTCTGGATAGGTGAGCGGTTCGATGACATGCAGACCTCCACGCTCGATCTCGATACCACGCGCCTCGCAGGTGGATCCAAGTCGTGGGTGGACGGGGAGGTACACGTCAACGTTCAACGACCCCAAGGCGTCGAGAATTGCATCGAGCCGTCCGGGATCATCGGTGTTGTCGGCGCGATGTACGGTGGCCAGCACATAGTCCTGACCTTGCGGAATACCCGGCACGGGCCGCGGATCGGCCAGAACAGCGTCGCGGGTCTGCAGGCAGACGTCGGTCATGACGTCACCTACGAGCACGGCGCGTGAGGCGAGTCCCTCGTCGCTCAAGTGCTGCATCGCCACCTCTGTTGGTGCGAGGCACAGGTCTGCGGCGTGATCAGTCATGACCCGGTTGTGCTCCTCGGGCATACGACGGTTGAACGACCGCAGGCCAGCTTCCAGATGTGCCACTCGAAGATGTTGCTTGACCGCCGCGACCGTCCCCGCGAGAGTGGAGTTAGTGTCACCGTAAACGAGCACCCAGTCTGGCTTCATCTCCATCAGGATAGGATCCAGCTGTTCCAACATCCGCCCGGTCATGACACCATGGCTGCCGCTGCCCACCCCGAGATGCACGTCCGGGTCCGGAATACGGAGATCACGGAAGAACGCCTCGGACATGTTCACGTCGTAATGCTGGCCGGTATGAATGACGCTGTGCTGAATCCCTTCGGCCGCCATCGCCTGGGCAATGGGTGCCAGCTTCACGAACTGAGGACGTGCGCCGACGATACTGACAACGTGCACGGTGTTCTCCTGGGCTTGGGTTCGCTCTCTGACGCACGGCACGCCAGCACCACCAATCCTAGGGTGCGCCGGGCCACCGAGTACGCTTACACCGCTGGAGGGAGGACAACCGCATGACCCTGCTGCTTCCCACGAAGGCAGCTCGCCGCACTGGCGGAGAGTTCTTCATTGCCGCCGTTGCTCTGCTCGTGTTGATCCAAGTGCCCGGCAACACCTACATCGCCCTGCTTCTTCCCCTGTTCGCCCTGCTCTGGAACGGCCTGCGGGTCCCCGACATGGGTCGAGTGAACCCGTATCTGGCGACCTGGCCACTCTGGTTGTGGCTGGGCATCACGCTAATCGCATCATTGATGGCACTGATCTATGACAACGCACTGTTCCAGCGAAACTTCTTCCTCCTGACCGTGGCGACGACCAGTGTCGCACTCTTCGTGATTCCAGATTCCTCCAAGCGGGGAGAACGTGCCCTCGGTACCGGGCTGTGGCTGGGTTTCTCGGCGCTAGCCCTGATCGGCATCGTCGAGGTCGTCACAAACAATAAACTGATTTTCTCGCGCTACCCGGAATCGACTGTCCTGTCCTGGGTTGCCACAAAGCGCTTCCTCACCACCGCCGTGTACCCCAACTACAACGATTACGCGATTGCCCTTGTGCTCCTGGCGGTATTCATCGCAGCCAGATTTCTGGTTGCTCCGCGAGGGCTCGTGGTGCAAGGGGCCCGAGTCGTGGCGGTCCTGGCCCTTAGTGGGTGGATCGTCTACATCGGGTCGCGGGGCGCCATGCTCGGCCTACTGGTTGCGTTGGCCCTCCTCGTCTTCCTCACCGAGCGCGAACGCGACATCCGGTCCATTCCAAGCTGGCTGCTCACCACGCTGACGGCGACTGGGGTGGCGGTGGCTGCCGCGCTCTCGCAGACCAGCTACGTGCAGGACGAGAACGCAGCGGAACGTGGGCGCATCATCGAACGGCTCTGGGCGCTGGCCTCCGAGGATCCCAGCCGGACGCTCCTCGGATTCGGCTCACCGGAGACCCTCACCCGGTTTAGCACGAGTCATTTCAGCGGCCAACTGCTGAACCCTCACAACGTCATCGTGGAGAGCTTCGTCTGGGGTGGGATCTTCGGCGCCCTCGCCTTTGTCACGTGCTGGGGTTTTGTTGCCTGGAAGGCTGTCACCAATCAGTCTGGCACATCGTGGTTTGCCAAGGCCGCCACCGCCGCCACCGTGAGTCTGCCGCTGCTGGGGGTTACCCCAAGCGTGATGCTCCACTATCTGTTTCCGCAATTGCTGCTGGTTCTCGCCGTCGCGACGCTGCGAAGGCGTCCAGTAGCGCCATCGTCACCAACCACGCCGCAACAGCTAGCGCGCCACTGATGATCAACCGCGATAGCTTCGCGGAACTCACTGCGGCGATCTCCGGGTCTGCGGCAGCGCCCAGTTCGTAGGGGAAGTACAACGATCCCTCTCCCGAGCGGCTATCGGCAATCACCTCGGCGAAGGCCACGGCAGCGTCGTTGGCAAGGGCCGCTGATTCCTCGGCCGATTCGCCCGTGGCATCGACCCGGACCGCGAAGGCATTGATCTGTTGGATGTCAACAAGCGCGGAAAAGCTATCGAAGGTTATCGCCTCGTGTGTCACCTGAACCTTCCTGACCAGCTCAGCGCTGTTGCGCGCCACTGCCACATCTGATGCGACGAGGCCGTTGGTCATGGTGCTCTGGGTGGCTTCAGCGTCAGTCGCAGCCTGCGGCACCTCGATGAACAGAATACTGCTGGATTGCCAGGTTGAAGGCGTGGCCAACGCGAATCCGGCCGCCAATGCCAGCACCACGAGAAAGACCGGCAGCCCGCGGAGCCACTGCCTGGATAGGCGCACGAGGTAGCCCCGCAGGTCGACGATCGTGGGTACTTCTTCCGCATTTGCTTGCACGAGCCTCATAGTACCTACACTTGGCCGCCCGCCCGAGGAGGCGCAAACCATGTCAACCGCGATACTGTGAACTGGCTCTTGATCCGAAGTGAGGTGCCCGTGACCCGCGTTGTCTTTCACCATCCCCTGCCTATCGTCGCGGAGGGATTCTCGGGCAGCAGCGTTCGACCCGCTCAGATGCTGCGAGCCCTGGAGTCCGTGGCTGAGGTGTGGCAGGTCACGGGAAGTTCGGCTGAGCGGAAGCAACGTATCGACGAGGTGAAGAAGGCAATGGCGAAGGGGCTGCGGTTCGACGGCGTCTACGCTGAAGCCGCCACGCTGCCCACCCCCCTGACCGACGATGACCGCGTTCCCAGGCACCCGTTCATGGATCCTCTGTTCTTCCGCCACTGCAGGAAGCAGGGAACACCGGTGAGCCTGTTCTATCGAGACGTCTACTGGCGCTTTCCAGGGTTCGGGCACCGTCAGTCGAGGCTGCGCCGAGAGATGGCGCGGGCCTCTTTCCGTTATGACCTCATGTGGTACCGGCGCGCGGTCGACCTGTTGTATCTACCGAGCTTGGCGATGAAGGATCATCTCCCCCAAGCCAAGGGCCTGCCGGCCAAGGCGCTGCCTCCGGCCACTGTGCTGACCGAACCTTCTTCACCCAGCCCTGACGGGCCGCTTAAGCTGTTCTACGTGGGCGGCTTGGGCTCCATGTACGACATCCAGGATTTCGTTCGGGCCGTAGCCGATCAGGACGGCATCGAGTTCACGATCTGCACCCGGGTAGAGGACTGGGAGAGCGTCGCCGACGACTACCGGCCGTTGCTCGGTTCGAACACCCAGGTCGTCCATCAGTCGGGGCCCGCGCTGCGCTCAACGATGGCGCAGGCGCACATATCGGTTCTCTGCGTCCAGCCGAACCTCTACCGCTCGTTCGCGGCACCGGTGAAGCTTTTCGACGGCATCGGGATGGGGCTGCCCACTGCTGCTTCAAACGGCACGCACGGGGGAGCCCTCGTCAATGAGTTCAGGCTGGGCTGGACTGTCGACTACGAGGTGGCTGCCATGCGCGAGTTATTCAGCCGCTTGGCACTGGATCGCAGCGAGATCGAGAGCGCCCGCGATCGCGTGCTGGCCGAACGCGGGAACCACACCTGGCTGGCTCGGGCCGAGCAGGTAGTTCGGGATTTCGCGGAGATCCGTCAGCGCTGAGCCAGGGCGAGTGCCTCGTCTACAAACGCGGCAAAGTTGGCGCTTTGGTCCCAGTGCCGCACCACCTCGTCACGGAATCCACGCCGCCATGCTTCCTCCATTGAGGATGGCAGGGCTTCCTCGATCTGGCCCGCCCACGTCGTCGAGGGTGCGTCCGGGTGGAGGATAACTCCGCCCGGAGGGGCCACTAGCTCTTGAGTGCCGCCGACATCCGTGGCCGCCACGGGGATAGCCCGGCACATCGCCTCCATCAACGAGACCGGCACGCCCTCCGAACTGGACACATTGATCATGAAGTTCCACGGTCGACTCGCATAGGTCCTGGCCAAGACGTCGCTATCCAGCTGACCCAGCCAACTGACCTCGACATTGTCTGGAAGGGATACGGCGCTGGCGCGGAGCGAATCCGCCAGGGGACCCGAACCGGCATGGGACCAACGGATGCGGCGCTGTGGATTGGCCTCCGCGAGGATCCGTAGCGTGTCGATCAGCCTGTCCACTCGCTTCACGGGCATCAAGGACGACACCGACAAGAGATTGAGTTCGTTGTGGTCAAAGGGGATGGGAGCCACGTCATCCGTGATAGATACACCCAACCTCATGCACCTCGATCGCTCAGGCGGCAAATCCCATGATCGTCTCGCGGCGCGCAGCCCGGCTTCACTGATGGGAGCCAGCACATCCACTCTGGACGACATCCACCCACGGAAGGGCAGGCGACGATCCGGCGACAATTCCTCGTAGATGTCGTAGCCATGCGCGCGTGAGAGAATCCGACGGACCGCCTCAGGAGCTCGGAGGGCGCCCAGAGCGTAGAAGTCGAACCAGTATGAATAGACGAGGTCAGTCGGCCTGCCCTGTTCACTGGCCAGATCTCCGAGGGCACGAGCGACTATGGAACCGGCAGCGGACGACACCAAGACGCGCCACAGCGCCTTCGGGGCATAGCTGCCAGCCCTCACTGAGGCGACCACCTCGCGCCACAATGAGGGAGAGGCCAGTTCCAAGAGTCGCTGGCGCTTGGTGTGCCGCTCTCGCAGCTTGCTCAGGCGATCATCTACGACGATACCCTCAGGCAGATCCCTGAGCCGGTCTGTGGTTCGCCAAGGCATCAGGATGAGCTTCACCCCGTCCCTCGACCAGTGGGCGATCTCCGGGGTCAGGAATTCTTCCCCGGGGGCGTACGGATAGACCGATGAAAGGAGCACCACCGTTGCGCGGGACATGAACCAGAGCCTAGTCGGTGGGTTCATGAAGGAGGGGCAACCGACAAGCGAGTAGGCTGAGGCCTACCCACGTTCCATTTGGAGGTTATTGGTGCGCATCCTGCACGTCATCAACGGGCTCGGGACCGGTGGCGCTGAGATGCTCGTCGTCAACCTCGCGGCGGCGATGCGCGGACATGGACACGACGTCACGATCGCCTGTCTGGCTGATGTGGACGGTGTCCCCAACGGCCGTGCTCGCGACCTGACACTTGATGTTCGCATTCTGAGCCCCCACCGGCTGGACCCGCGCCTGCCCCTGCGCGTCGCCGCGCTGGCCAAGGGCTACGACATTATCCACGCCCACTTGTTCCCAAGCCTGTACTGGACGGCGCTTGCCCCAACGACTGTCCCGAAGGTACTAACTGAACACAGCACCTCCAACCGTCGCGCCCACAAGAGCTGGCTCCAGCCGGTCGACCGTTGGATTTATCGACGCTTCGATCGCGTCTTCGCCATCAGCCAGGGAGCTGCAGAGCACCTCGCCACGACTCAACGGCACCCCGCCGAGGCGTTCCCGGTGGTCCTAAACGGCATCGACGGCGAACTCCTGAAACACTCAGCCGCCCGGCGACCTGGTGAACAGCGCATCATCTCCGTGTCGAGCCTGGACAACCGCCGCAAAGACCTCCTGCGGGCTGTCGAGGTACTGGTGCACCTGCCAGCGGCAACACTGACCATCGTCGGCGATGGGCCTGATCGACCGGCCATCGAATCACATGCCACGAGTCGTGGCGTGAGCGATCGCCTGACGCTGGCAGGGCAGCGCTCAGATGTCGCCGACTACCTACGCCGACATGACGTCTTTCTCTCCAGCTCCCGCATCGAGGGCTTCGGCATCGCGGCCGTGGAGGCCATGGCCGCAGGCCTACCAGTGGTTGCGCCAGACATCCCAGGCATTCGCGAGGTGGTGACGCATGAACGAACCGGCCTCCTGTATGACCGCGGCGACGACGCGGAGCCGACGCGTTCACTGACCCGGCTGTTCCACGACGTGCCCCTCGCAGACGGGCTGGCCACGGCTGCCCGAGCTGATGCCGCGCGGTTCACCATCGACAGCTGCGCCGCCAAGTACGAACAGCACTACGCCGACATCACCGGTCAGGTGATGAGCCGCCGGGCAGAGAGTTCCCAGTGAGGAGCCCCGAATCGGGTTCCTGGCACCAGCGACTGATCGGGCGGTTGCGGGATAGTCGACTGGGACAATGGCTAGGGCGTCACGAGTTCGCCAAGCACGTCCTCACGCTAATGACGGGCACGGCCTTCGCCCAGGTCCTCGGCCTGCTCATCTACCCGATCGTCACGCGCGTCTACAGCGCCGCCGAGATGGGCGTCTTCAACCTACTGGCCGCCGTCGTCGGCTTCCTGATTACGATCGCTGGCCTGCGTTACGAGTACGCCATCGTGCCCGCCCGCTCCGACGACGAGGCCCGCACCCTCATATCACTGACGACGCGCACGAACACTGCAGTGTCGGTGACGGCGACCGTGTTGCTGCTGATCTTCGCCGAGCAGGTCGCCGGGCTGCTCAACACGCCCCGACTGGCTGACTGGCTGTGGCTCGCTGGCCCCATGGTCTTCCTGGCTGCGCAAGTTATCATCCTCACCCAGTGGCTCAACCGGAAGAAGTACTACCGGTTTGCCAGCAGCAACCAGATCTCCCAGTCGCTGACCATGTCTGCCAGCCGCGTGGGACTTGGGTTCGCGGGCGGCAACGCTCTGGGACTGGTTGGTTCCCAGATGTTCGGGCACTTCGTCGCCCTGCTCCGGTTGATCCGGCGCGTTGGTCCGGAGGTTCGGGGTCCATTGACAGGGCGCCGCCGCGACGTGGCCAAGAAGTATCGCCGCATGCCGCTGCTCAATGGCCCGAACGCAATGATCGACGCGATACGCCTCAACGGCATCCCCCTCCTCAACGGCCGGTTCTTCTCACTTGAGGCCATCGGCAACTTCGGCGTGGCCTGGCTGTTGATCCAGGCACCGCTGGCTCTCATCAACGGCGCATTGTCCCAGGTGTTCTTCCAACGCATGTCCGTGACCCCACGCGGGGAGATGTTCAGTCTCGTCAAGCGGTCCCTCATCCGATCGCTGTTGCTGGGCATCGTGCCGTTCGCGCTGATCTTCTTCCTCGCGCCCAGGCTGTTGCCATGGGTGTTGGGCAACGACTACGTTCTCGTAGGCGACATAGCCGCCGTACTGGTCCCCTGGCTCTTCCTGAACCTCGCGACGTCGCCCGTGTCAATGCTCTTCATCGTCGTGCACAAGCAGGCAACCATGTTGGTCTTCAGCATCGCCTACATGGTCACCCCGCTGACGATCATGTGGTTCTACCATCCGAGCATAGTTGAGACGATGACGGTGGTGTCGCTGGCGATGGCTGGCCTGCTCGTGTGCTTCTCCCTACTGGCGCTACTGGCCTCACACGCCTACGACGCCGGTCGCACACCAGACCTCCATACTGGGACGACCTGACATGAACGCAATGCGCCGGATCAGCGTGCTGTTCGGCTGGTCCGCCCTGGCCATCATCGCGCTGGGGAGCCTGTTCAATGGCAACTCGGTGGTCATCCTCACCCCTGTCGGCATCACGGCTTGGCTGCTGGGTGCCGTGCCTGCGATCATCGTCGCGCTGGCGCTCCTGCCGTGGGCCCAAGGGCTGCGCAACCTCTGGCAACAGGCGGGTTGGGTGATAATCGCGTTTCTCGCCCTCACCATATGGGGCGCCACCCGCGCTTTCGGCTTCACAGTCTGTGTGACGCACCGCGATGGCGAACCGTGGCCCGTCTGCTACCCAAGTTGGGTCGGCTGGATTCCGGTGCTTCAGGGTGCTGTCACCATGCTGCTGGCCTTCACCGTCGTCGCCGCCGTTCCACGTCGGCAGCTGTGGCGTTGGCAGATCGCCCTCGCCTCCGTTGTGGTGCTGATGACTGCGATCGGGCTCGTCAGGGCGCTGTTTCACCCCCGGGGATTCAACCGCCTCGGCACCGGACTGGGAGGTGCAGCGGTGCTGTCTACCGCGCTGATTGTCACGGTGGTCATCCTGGTGGCGGCAGCGCTCAAGACCAATCGGCGAGCCTGGCCGCTCTGGGGCCTCGCCGTCATCGGGGCCGCAGAGATCTTCCTCACCTTCTCCCGAGCCGGCCTGGGTCTGCTGGCCTTGGCAACGGTCGTTCTGATCGTCATCTGGCGAAAACGCACCGAGCGGTCGGTCTCATCACGCGCCGTGCTGCTCGGGTTGGGCGCCGTCGTCCTCTTAGCCATCGGTGCGGCGGCGTCCTTCCCTCATCGAGCGACGCGTCTGCTGACGCTCGGAGATCCAGCACGCCTGGAGAACATCACCAACGCTCTAGAGCACTGGACGAGCTCGGCCACGACGATCCTGTTAGGCACCGGCACTGCTGGAGTGTGGCCCTGGTTCGGCATCGACGCCAAACTAATCTACGCTCCACGCACAGGAATGATGCGGGTCGAGGGCATTGAGGGCGATCTCCTCGCCAACCCACACAGCACGTTCCTCGGTGTACTCGTCGAGCTGGGTCTGGTGGGAATCGCGCTGCTCACCGTCGTTCTCATCATCCTAGTGAGGGCTGCGCTCCGCCATCAAGGCGACCGGCGCACGGCGTCTGTGCTCTGGATCGTGGTACTCGCCGCTGCGGCGTTCGCCGTCGACACCTACCTCTTCCGCAATCCGGGTGTCTCGTTCGTGTGGTGGTGCGCGGTCTTCGCCGGCCTGGCGCTGCACGGAAAGGCTAGCGGCACTGCTGACGATAGGATTACCGGGGGACAACGCCACAGCAACTAAGGAGTAACAGGTGGACACAGCGAGGCGCACCAACGTGCACTGGCAACGGTTAGCCCTCGCCGCCTGGGACGCTAGCTGCTGGACCATCGCCGCCCTGGCGCTGGTGATCGCCCGATACAGCTTCACCCTCACCAACGCCCAGACCCGTATGGTGCTGGGCTATGCCGCTGCTGCCATGATCGCCCAGCTACTGCTCGGCTATGCGACCAAGTTGTACCGCGGCCGCAACCGGGTGGGCTCCTTCGAGGAAGCCACCCAGATCGCGGTCATCGTGTTGGTGATCGGCATCGTACTAGTGATGTGGTTCGCCTGGTTCGGCTCGCCCAGCTATCCGCGGGTCGTCACGTTCACGGTCCCCTTGGCCGCGCTCATCCTGATGGCCGCTGGCCGGTTCGTGTTCCGCACCTTGCAGGGCAGCACCCAACACGCAGCGACGGCGGAACCGGTCCTCGTCTACGGCGCCGGCAACGCGGGCGCACAATTGGGCCGACTCCTCGCATATGATCCGGACGCCCCGTTCACCATCGTCGGTTTCATTGACGACGACCCAGACAAGCGCAACCTCCACCTCTCGGGGGCGAGGGTCCTTGGCGGTAGGGACAAGCTGACACCCATTGCGCGGGAGCGCGGGATCAAGACGGTGATCGTCGCCATCCCCACGGCCAGCCGGGAACTAATGCGCGACATCTCAAACATCACCGACGAAGCTGGCTTGAAGACGCTTGTCATGCCCCCCACCCGCGAGATCGTGGGCGGACGGGTCGACGTCTCCAGCCTGCACGCGCTAGACGTGACGGATCTGCTTGGCCGCGCCCAGATCCAGACCGACCTCAGCGAGATCTCCGGCTACCTCTCCGGCCGAGTGGTCCTCATCACAGGGGCCGGCGGCTCCATCGGTTCCGAGATCGCCAAGCAGGTGCACCGCTTGGGCCCGAAGGAACTGGTCATGCTGGACCGCGACGAGTCGGGCCTGCACAGCACCCAGCTGTCCATCTACAACAAGGCCCTGCTCGACACGCCGAACATGGTGCTGTGCGACATTCGCGACATCAGCGCCCTGGACAAGGTGTTCGAGGATCACCGGCCGGATGTGGTGTTCCACGCGGCCGCACTGAAGCATCTGCCGATGTTGGAGCAGTACCCCCTGGAGGGGTGGAAGACCAACACCATCGGCACCCGCAACGTGCTGGCGTCGGCCCGCAAGTGGGGCGTCAAGCACTTTGTGAACATCTCCACGGACAAGGCCGCTGACGCCACCAGCGTGCTGGGCAAGACCAAACGCCTCGCTGAGGAACTCACCGCCCACTACGCACGCCTCGTGGACGGGCCGTGGCTCTCGGTCCGCTTCGGCAACGTGCTGGGGTCACGCGGCTCCATGCTGCACACCTTCACCCGTCAGATCGACGCCGGTGGTCCGCTGACAGTTACACATCCGGACATCACGCGATACTTCATGACCATCCCCGAGGCCTGCGAGCTGACGATCCAGGCTGGCGCCATCGGCAGGCCCGGCGAC
The DNA here is from genome assembly GCF_055326215.1 of Tessaracoccus pujii. Classification (NCBI taxonomy): domain Bacteria; kingdom Bacillati; phylum Actinomycetota; class Actinomycetes; order Propionibacteriales; family Propionibacteriaceae; genus Tessaracoccus; species Tessaracoccus pujii. Next base: position 181,784 of record NZ_JBUZNP010000006.1, read on the forward strand.
GTCCTCGTCCTCGACATGGGTGAACCGGTGAAGATCCTCGATGTGGCTAAGGGCCTCATCGCGCGCTCGGGGAAGGACATCAAGATCGTGTTCACGGGGTTGCGCCCCAACGAGAAGCTGCACGAGGTGCTCTTCAGCGAGGATGAGAAACGCACGCCCACCAGCCACCAACTGATCTCTCGAGTGTCGGTTCCTCCGCTCGATCCGGCGCTGCTGGATACCGTCGACGGCAGCGATCCCGCATCACTCGGGGCGGTGCTCCATCAGCGAAACTCCCTGCGCCAAAATCAGTTGCCGGAGCGGTAAACCTTGTTGAGACCCGCCCAGATGCGCTCGTTGGGGAACTCCTGTTCAGCCCATTGGCGCGCCTGCCCGCCCTGACGGGTGCGCTCGGCGTCGTCGTTGACGAGCGTGGTCAAGGCGATTGCCAGAGCGCCAGCGTCGTCGACATCGACAAGGAGGCCGGTGTGACCTGCGACGACGGAGTCCACGGCGCCGGTGGCGCGGGTGGTGACCGTCGGGATCCCTGCCACCGCAGCCTCCAGGATGACGTTGGGAAACCCCTCGCGTCTGGTTGGTAGGCAGAGGAGGTCCATGAGCGAGTACCAGGGCCACGGCTGTGCCTGATGACCCAATTCGAACACCCGGAAGGGCAGGGCCTCCAGTTCTCGTGCCAGCCCTTCGTCCTCCACTGAACCCATCAGCGCCAAGGCGACATCGCCATCGGGCCGGAACTGGTCGCTGCGCAGAGCAGCGGCGAGAGTGTCGAAGCCCTTATCCCGAGTGACCCTCCCCACAACCCCGATGACCTTGGTGGCTGCGCTGATTCCGAACTGGTGGCGAAGCTCCTCGCGGCGCCCATCGACTGCTGCCCTGACACCGTCGACATCGACGCCATTGCTGGATCCGGAGCCTATGACAATCGCGCTCCTCCGCCTCGGCAACAGGCGCTGGGCCTTCAGCTCACGGGCGAGACTGTGACTGACCGACACGGTGTGGGTGGACAGCGCGATCGCGATGCGCTCCATTATCCAGAGCAGCGCACGCTTCGACCCGGTCACACCTTCGAGCCGGAGACCGCGCACGACGTAAATCCGCTGAGGAACGCGGCACAGCCAGGCCGCCATCGTGCCCAGAAGCCCCGCCTTGGGAGTGCCGACGTTGACAACATCCGGCCGCAGTTCGCGGATCAGTGCGATCCAGCGCCGCAACGACACGGCGTCGTCGAGTGGCGACGGTTCCCTCTTCATGTCCAACGCGTGGGCGGTGACCCCGGTCCGCGCGGCGACCTCGTCGAAACCCGGTCCTGGCGCCATGGCGACGTGGACGTCCCACCCCTGGGCCGACATCCATTCGAGCTGCCCGCGCAGCAGGGTTACGGCGCTCGTGGGGATCGTCACGCCGTACAGCAGCCGCCGCTGGACCTTCACCGGTGCCCCGGGAGTGATCGGAACCACTTGAGGGTCGCGGTGAGACCCTCGTCAAGGGAGACGGGATCGATGTGCGGGAACAGGCCACGCAGAGATTCGTTGGCGCCCTGCGAGTGCGGCACATCCCCGGTGCGGGCAGGACGGAACTCTCGCTCCAACTCATGTCCGACAAACCCTTCCAGGCGGCGCACCAGATCCAACAGTGAGGTGTTCGTGCCGAAGGCGAGGTTCACCGGTTCGGGGTGGGTCACCCGGCCCTCCGCGGCCTCGAGGAGCACGCGGCACACAGTGCCAACGAAAGTGAAGTCCCTCGACTGGGTGCCGTCGCCGTTGATGGGCAGCGGCTCGCCACGGAGCATCGCGTCGATGAAGATCGGGATGACGGCGGCATACGCGTGGCCCGCATGCTGGCCGGGGCCATATACGTTGAAGAAGCGGAACGCGAGCGTGGTGAGGCCGTAGCACTGCTGAAACGCCAACACGTACTGCTCCGTGGCCAGCTTGCTCACAGCGTACGGACTCATCGCACGGACCCATTCGCGTTCGTGCTTGGGTAGGGCGGGGTTCATCCCGTAGACCGAGCTCGACGACGAACAACTCACGTGCTCCACCTCGGCCCGCCGTGCCGCCTCCAGTACCTTGAGCGTGCCGGTCGCGTTGACTTCATGTGTACGCATCGGATTCTGGATGCTGCGCGGCACCGAACCAAGCGCGGCCAGATGCACCACCGCCTCGGCGCCGGCCATGGCGCGGGTCAGTGCGTCGTCGTCGAGGATGCTCCCTTCGACGAACTCCACGTTCAGGCCATCGAGGTTGACGCGGTAACCGGTGGAGAGATCGTCGATGACCTTGACTGCATGCCCTGCAGACAGGGCCACCTTCACGAGGTTTGATCCAATGAATCCGGCGCCACCAGTGACAAGCAACTTCATGCAGGGGAGCATACTCTCGGTGGCTTCGCTGGTCGGTGACGCTACCTGGACGGGGCGGGCCGATCAGGTATCCTCATGCTGTTCGTCGGACGGGCGCGCGATACCGACACCTCTCCCGCAGAAAGGTCCTGGCATGGGATTCCCCGCTCCTGAAGACTCCGTGATGGCCGTGATAGGCCTCGGCTACGTCGGGCTGCCGCTGGCCGTCGAGTTCGCCAAGTACATCGACGTCATCGGTTTCGACATCAACGCAGCACGCGTTCAGGGCCTCAGCGCCGGCTACGATCACACCCTTGAGGTACCCGACGGCGAACTCGCTGCTGCGCAGCGCCTCACCTTCACCACGGATCCGACTGACATGGAACGTGCAAACGTCTACGTTGTCACCGCTCCCACCCCTGTCGACGCACACAACAACCCGGATCTGACCCCACTCCGTTCTGCGTCGGAGTCGATTGGTAACACGCTGCGCCCCGGCGACGTGGTGATCTACGAATCGACGGTGTACCCCGGCGCGACCGAAGAAGTCTGCGTGCCGATCCTTCAGCAGGTGAGCGGACTGAAGTTCAATGAAGACTTCTTTGTGGGCTACTCCCCCGAACGCATCAATCCGGGCGACAAGGAGCACCGCTTCTCCACCATCCTCAAGGTGACGTCCGGATCGACCCCTGAAACGGCGGACTACGTCGATTCCCTCTACCGGATCGCGGTCACCGCTGGCACCCATAGGGCGCCGTCGATCAAGGTCGCCGAGGCAGCGAAGGTCATCGAAAACACCCAAAGGGACGTCAACATCGCACTCGTCAATGAGCTCGCCCTGTTGTTTAACCGCTTGGGCATCGACACCCATGCGGTCCTTGAGGCGGCCAATACCAAGTGGAACTTCGTCAAGTTCCAGCCCGGGCTCGTCGGCGGACACTGCATCGGCGTCGACCCGTATTACCTCACCTACAAGGCCCAGGAGATCGGATACAACCCCGAGATCATTCTCGCCGGCCGCCGCCTGAACGACGCCATGGGTCGCTATGTCGCAACCGAGACGGTGAAGGGGATGGCGAGGAATGGCCTTGTAGTGAGCAACGCCCGCGCTCTGATCCTGGGGTTGACGTTCAAAGAGAACACCCCAGATCTCCGTAATACCAAGGTCACCGACATCGTCGAGGAACTTGAAAGCTACGGCATCGACGTCGACGTGCACGACCCCTGGTGCTCCGCAGAAGAGGCACTCACGCTTTACGGCGTGACGCTCATCGACGAACCAGACAAGGGCGCCTACGACGCTGTCATCCTCGCAGTCGGGCACGGGCAGTTCCTGGATCGCGGTCCCGAGTGGGTGCGCGAGCTAGCCGCGAACAATGGCGTGGTGTTCGACGTCAAGGGCATCCTCCCGACCGGCCTGGCCGATATGGCGCTCTGAGCAGCCCAACCGCACGCCGTCAGCGGTGAGGGCGGGTCGGGATATTCTTGCCGCGTGAACGAACGCATCTTCCTGTCCCCGCCCGACGTCACACAGCTTGAACGAGACGCGGTCAGCCGTGCTTTCGACGGCGGGTGGATTGCGCCCCTGGGGCCGGAGGTGGACGCATTCGAAGCCGAACTCGCGGCTTTCTGTGGACGTCAGCACGCCGTCGTGCTCTCGTCGGGCACTGCGGCACTGCACCTTGCTGGGCTGACGATGGGCTTCGGCCCCGGCGACACGGTGATCACTGCCTCGATGACGTTCGCCGCTACGACCAACGCCATCACCTACACGGGGGCTGCCCCTGTCCTCGTCGACTGTGACGCGCAGGGGTCGATGGATCCGGAACTAACGCGTCACGCCGTCGAAGACCAACTCAAGAAGGGCGCGACGATCAAGGGAATCGTTCCCGTCGACCTACTGGGCCACGTCGTTGATCACGAGGCCTTGAAGCAGGTCGCGGACGAATTCGGTCTCCATGTGCTATCCGATGCCGCCGAATCGCTGGGCGCCGTGCACCAGGGACGCCCGGCGGCGGCCCACGGCGACAGCGCCATCGTCTCCTTCAACGGGAACAAGGTCATCACCACATCCGGTGGCGGCGCGGTGCTCACCGACGACGTGGACGAAGCCAAGCACATCCGATATCTCGCCACCCAAGCACGTCAGCCAGTGCTGCACTATGAGCACACCGATGTGGGCTATAATTATCGGCTCTCAAATCTGCTGGCCGCAATGGGGCGAGCCCAACTCAGCAGACTGCCTGAGATGCTGGAGCGCCGACGCCAGCACCGCCTGCGCTACAAGAAACTCTTCGGCGGGATCCCGGGAGTCGCTTTCTTCGGGCAGCCCGACGGGTCAGAGCAGCACATCGGCAGCGGCCACGACCACGACAACTTCTGGCTCACGTCGATCATCGTCGACCCCGAGGAAGCGCCCTTCACTCGCGACGATCTCCTGCAGGCCCTCACCCAGGACAACATCGAAGCGCGCCCTGTCTGGAAGCCGATGCACCAGCAGCCGGTCTTCAAGCATTTGGTGGCATATGTCTCCGGCGCCAGCGAGCACCTCTTCGCTACCGGCCTTTCGCTGCCGAGTGGTTCGGCCCTGACGGACCCGCAGATGGATAGGGTTGAGGCAGTGATCCGACAGGTCCTAGATCGGTGAGCCGCTTTCGTCCATACGATCTGGTAAAACGGGCGATCGATGTCGTCGCGGCCGCGGGCCTGTTGGCGGTCACCGCCCCGATCCAAGTGGGCGTCGCCGCTCTGGTGCGTGTCAAGCTTGGCTCGCCGGTGTTGTTCCATCAGGAACGGCCCGGCCGCAACGGCCGACTGTTCAAGATGGTGAAGTTCCGCACCATGCTCGAGCCCACCGCGGATTTGGTCACCGATGAGCAACGCCTCACGCGGTTCGGCAAGCTGCTGCGCTCCACCAGCCTCGACGAGTTGCCGGAACTCTGGAACGTGCTCAAGGGCGACATGTCGCTCGTGGGCCCCCGCCCGTTGCTCCCGTCCTACCTGCCGCTCTACACGCCTCGCCAGGCGCGACGTCACGAGGTCCGGCCGGGGATCACGGGGCTGGCCCAAGTCAGGGGCCGCAACGCGTCGAGTTGGGGGGAACGACTGGCCTGGGACGTGACCTACGTTGATCAGCGCAGTCTGGTCCTGGATCTGCGGGTACTCGTCGAGACAGTTGCCGTGGTGCTGCGACGCGACGGTGTGGCCGAGGAAGGCGCGGTCACCCGCACTCCCTTCGAGGGAGCTCCGGATACTGGGTCAACTAGCGCTGAAGTTCGCGCCCGGGGTTCCCGACCACGGTGACGCCGTCGGGAACGTCGCGGATGATCACTGCTCCCGCCCCGATGGCGCTCCACGCGCCGATCCTTACCCCCGGGATGATCGAAGCCCCCGAACCAATGTGGGTGCCCTCCCCCACCATGACGCCGCCCGATAGCACCACGCCCGGTGAGATGTGCGCAAAGTCTCCCACCACGCAATCATGGTCAACCGAAGCGCCGGTGTTGATGATGCAGTGTCGGCCGATGGCGGTAGCCGGGTTGACGATCGCGCCAGCCATGGCGACGCTGCCCTCGCCGATCTCGGCACGCGAGGAGACGCAAGCGCCGGGATGAACGAGAGCGGCGACACTACGTGGCAGGGTCTCGGCGATGCGCCGTCGGGTGTTGTTATGGCCGATGGCCACGACATAGGCGACGTCGTCCGCAGGCGCTGCCACAACGTCGTAGCCCCAGAGACTTGGCTGCTTCGGCGTGTCGTCCACGAAATGGGCGATGTCGTAACCGAGCAACTCGGCAATCTCAGCGACGACCTTGGCATGCCCTCCTGCGCCATACAGCCCGAGACGTCCCGCCATGAACACATTCCTTTCGCACCACCGCCGGGAGAACCGGCAGGTCCTGGTTGCGGCACTACACTAACCGTGCAGAACCCAGGAAGGGGTGTTGGTGATCAAGACTCGTCGGCAGGTCAAGGTCCGGCACCTGTCCACGGTGCACGATGTGCGCGACACTCGCGTCACGTACAAGGAGTGCCGCCATCTGAGCGAAGCGGGCTATGACCTTGCTCTCATCAACTGCAACCCAGGCGACACCACGCTTGCAGGTGTCCGGGTCATCGGATTGGGCGCGCCACGTAACCGGCTACACCGGATGTTCGTGAAATCTGTCTCGATGGCGCGGCGAGCGCTGCACGAGAACGCCGACATCTACCACTTCCACGACCCCGAGCTCATCCCTGTCGGCATCGTGCTGAAACTCCGCGGTAAACGGGTGATCTATGACGTGCACGAGGACGTGCCCAAGCAGATCATGCACAAGTTCTGGATCCCGACGCCCATGAAGAAGCCGCTGAGCCTCGCCGCACACGTGTTTGAGCGAGCGGCAACCAGGCTCGTCGATCTGTTCGTGGCCGCCACCCCGACGATCGCGGAAAAGTTTCCACAGGCCAAGACGATCGTCTGCCAAAACTTCCCGGAGAAGGATCTGGCCGAGCACAAGAACAACACCCCTTTCGAGGACCGACCGTCAGCGTTCGTCTACGTCGGTGGCCTCTCGCGTCAGCAGGGGCTCTTCAGCATGCTCGACGGCGCCGCCCAGCTGCCCGATGACGCCGTCGGTGACCTGGCAGGGAAGTTCAAGGAGTATGAGGACGAGGCACGTGCACACCCCGGGTGGCAGCACGTGCGTTGGCACGGGGTGCTTGAGCGCGACGGCATCGTCGCGTTGTTGAACCAGGCCCGCACCGGCGTCGTCCTCAACCATCCAATTTCGAACTACCTGGAGGCCTACTCCACCAAGATGTTCGAGTACATGGCCTGTGGGCTTCCCGTGGTCACCTCCGACATCCCGCTGTGGAAGGAAATCGTCGAGGGTTCAGGATGCGGCGTAGCGGTCGACCCCTTCGATGCGGCCGCAGTGGAAGCCGCCGTCCGGCGCTACCTGGACGACCCTGAACTGGCCGCAAGCGACGGGGAACGAGGTCGGCAGGCGATTTTGGCGCGCTATAACTGGAGCTTGGAGGGTGCAAAGCTGGTTGCCGCCTACGACGCGCTCTGTGGCATCCGCCCCGTCACAAGTCAGATCATGTCGGAGCACTAGACTGAACTGGACCTTCGATCAACTGGAGACTTCACATGGCTGAGCCCAGGATTCTGCCTTCGGCAGACCTCGATGACAACGTCAACATTGGCGACGGATCCTCCATCTGGCACCTTGCGCAGGTGCGCAGCGGAGCGGACATCGGAGAGAACGTCGTCGTCGGCCGTGGCGCCTACATCGGCACCGGCGTGCACGTCGGCAACAACTGCAAGATCCAGAACTACGCGCTCGTCTACGAGCCCGCGTACCTGGAGGACGGCGTCTTCATCGGCCCGGCTGCAGTCCTCACCAACGACACGTTCCCCCGGGCGATCAATCCCGACGGCACCGCCAAGAGCGCGCACGACTGGGAGCCGGTCGGAGTGACGCTCAGGCAGGGCGCCTCGGTCGGCGCCAGGGCCGTGTGCGTGGCGCCGGTCACCATCGGAGCATGGGCGACGGTTGCGGCTGGCTCAGTCGTCACCCGCGACGTCCCGGATTACGCGCTCGTCGCGGGCGCCCCTGCCCGGCGCATCAAGTGGGTGGGCCGATCCGGCTTCCCGCTGGAGCAGACCGGCGACAACACCTACCGGGACCCCAAGACCGGCGACGAATTTGAGCAGTCCGGCGACACTCTGAGACTCGTAAAGGAATCCGCATGACGTACGACTTCATCCCTCCCGCGAAGCCCTTGATCGGTGACGAGGAGCGCGCCGCGGTGGACCGCGTCCTGCAATCAGGCATGATCGCCCAGGGCCCGGAGGTGGCCGCCTTCGAGACCGAGTTCTCCGAGCACTTTCAGCTCGGGCGCGCATGCGTGGCGGTCAACTCAGGCACCTCGGGCCTCCACCTCGGCCTGTTGAGCTGCGGGATCGGTGCAGGCGACGAAGTCATCGTCCCCTCCTTCACGTTCGCCGCGACGGCCAACTCGGTCGCGTTGACCGGTGCCACGCCCGTGTTCGCCGACATCGCGGAGGACGATTTCACGCTCGACCCCGCGTCGGTCGAGGCCTCCGTTACCGAGCGCACCAAGGCGATCATGCCAGTGCACCTCTACGGCCACCCCGCCAAGATGGAGCAACTGCGCGCCATCGCGGACAAGCACGGACTCATGCTGTTCGAGGACGCGGCGCAGGCGCACGGCGCCGCACTCAACGGCACCCCCGTGGGCGCGTTCGGTGAGTTCGCCATGTTCTCGCTCTACCCCACCAAGAACATGACCTCGGGCGAGGGCGGCATGGTGTCCGCGGCGAACGCGGAGATCGAGCGGAACCTCCGCCTGTACCGCAACCAGGGCATGCTCCAGCAGTACCACAACGAGGTCGTCGGACTGAACAACCGCATGACGGACATCCATGCCGCCATCGGCCGGGTGCAGTTGACCAAGGTGGGGGCCTGGACCAATTCCCGCCAGGAGAACGCTGCATTCCTGTCCGCCAACCTCGAGGGCGTCACTCCCCCGCCTATCGCCGACGGCGCCGTGCACGTGTTCCACCAGTACACGGTCCGCGTCGCAGGTGACCGCGACGGGCTGTCCAGGGCGTTGAAGGAGGAGTACAACGTGGGCTCCGGCATGTTCTACCCCGTACCCAACCACCGCCTCAAGCCCTTCATGGCAGACGTCGAGCTGCCGGAGACGGAGCGCGCGGCGAAGGAGTGCCTGTCGCTGCCTGTGCACCCCTCCCTCAGCCAGGCGGACCTCGAGCGCATCGTGATGGCCGTCAACGCCCTCGCGAAGGCCGGTGCGTGAGCATGGCCAACCTCCGCGCCGGCCTGATCGGGCTCGGCATGATGGGGCGCCACCACGCCCGGAACCTTCGCTCCATCGATGGTGTGGACCTGGTGGCCGTCGCAGACGCAGCAGGCGACCCGCATGGTCTCGCGGGCGACCTCGAGGTCCTCCCCGACATCGACGCCTTGCTCGCGCAGGGTCTGGACTACGTCGTCGTGGCCGCGCCCACCATGTACCACGAGGAGATCGGCCTGAAGCTGGCCGAGGCCGGCGTGCACGCGCTCATCGAGAAGCCCCTGGCGAAGACCGTGGAGGGGGCCCGTTCCCTGGTCAAGGCGTTCGCCGACAAGGGGCTGGTCGGGGCCGTCGGCCACATCGAGCGCTACAACCCCGCACTCCAGAGCCTGCGTAAGCGGCTGGAAGCCGGGGACCTCGGGGACCTGTACCAGGTGTGCACCAGGCGTCAGGGCCCGTTCCCTGCCCGCATCGCCGACGTGGGTGTCATCAAGGACCTCGCCAGCCATGACATCGACCTGACCGCTTGGGTGACCCAGCGCAAGTACGAACTGGTGGCGGCACGCACCATGTTCAAGGCCGGCCGCGAATACGAGGACATGGTCTCCGCCACCTGCCAGCTCGAGGGCGGGTTGATGTCCAACCACCTCGTGAACTGGCTGACTCCAACGAAGGAGCGGCTCACTGTCGTCACCGGCGAGAAGGGCATGTACATCGCGGACACCCTCACCGCCGACCTCACCTTCTACGCCAACGGCAGCATCGTCAACACCTGGCACGACATCGCGCAGTTCCGCGGCGTGTCCGAGGGTGACGTGACCCGCTACGAGATCCCGAAGCCCGAGCCTCTGCGCACCGAGCACGAGAACTTCCGCGACGCCGTGCTGGGCAAGGAGGCGGACATCGTCACCCTTGAGCAGGGCGCACGCGTCGTCGAGGTGTGCGAGGCCATGATCGAATCCGCGAGGACCAATCGGTTCATCACCATCGACTGAGGCCCGCAGCGTCCTGGTCTGAGCCACTCAGGCCAAGACGTTCAAGCTGGACCACGTGCCTCCGGCGGGATGCGCGAGGGTGACGCGGGGCAGCAGGCTGCCGGTGCCGGTGCCTGGATAGAGGTACATTGCGCCGCTACTCCTCTGCCGAGCAACGAGATCAGGGGACCTGTCACCGTCGAGGTCGGTCATGCCCTCGATCATGTCCATCGCCCCCCAGCCGGTCCCGAGCCTGGTGCGCGCGAGCAGGCTCCCCGTGCCGTTCCCGGGGTAGAACCACAGGTACCCAGTGCTGCGCTCACGCGCGATGAGGTCGGGATCGCCGTCGGAATTAAAGTCTCCGGTGGAGACGAGCACATCCATGACGTTCCACCCAGTGCCGATCCGTTGGCGCTTCTGACCGCTGAATGTGTCGCCCTTGTAGAGCCAGAGCTCCCCGGTCGACTTCTGCACGGAGAGCAGGTCCGTCCTGCCGTCGCCGTTGAAGTCGCCGACGCCGGCTATGTCGCCCATGCCGTTCCAGCCGTTGCCGATCCTCTTGCGGGTGGGCCCGCCGTACCCGTAGCCGACGTAGAGGTACAGGTCGCCCGTCGAAGACTCTCTGGCGACGAAGTCGCTGCTGCCGTCGCCGTTGGCGTCACCCACCACCTCGAGGAGGTTCATCACACCCCAGCCCGTGCCAATCTGCTGCCTGGTGAACTGTCCCCGCTCGTTGCCCGCGTAGCGCCAGAGCTTCCCGTCGGGACTGCGTGCGAGGAGGTCGTTCTTCCAGTCACCGTTGAGGTCGTTGAGAAATCCGGTCATCGTCGGCAGCGGCTTCGCGAATGCCGTGAACTGGTAGGTGCCGCAGGTGCGGTCGTAGTCCCGGGTGTCGTCGTACCACTGCGAGATGAGTACGGGCCCGCCGGAGAAGCTCGCCTGCGTGCAGCGGTCCAGAGCCTCGTTCGCATAGTCGAGCCGACCCGCAGTGGCCCACACGGGGACAGCGGGGAGCTTCCAGCCACCGACGATCTCGTTCCACCCATTCGTGAAGGAGTAAAGACCGTATGCGTAGCCGGAGTCGGACAGACCCCTCATGAACCCCTCCACGACGGCGCGGTTCAGCGCACGCTTCACCGCAGTCCCGCTCGGCCACGGCTGCGCGGGCCGGGGTTCCACGTCGATCCACACCACCGGCGGCCTCCACCCGACCTGGGACAGGTAGGCCACCGAGTCCTTGGCCTGCGCGTAGCCGACGTTGCTGAGTCGTGCCGCCAGAGTGGTGGACCGCCATGGTCCCCACGTGCCGTACTTGGTCAGCTGGGCCGCAGTGGGATATGTGGCCATCCCGTACGCGTGCGCGGGCTTGGACCGCGACGTCGCCCACTGCACTTGACTGACGAGACAGGGGTTGAGCGTGAACGCCAGCCCTCGCGTGAGCCCGATGATGACGAACTGAGTGGTGGCCGGCGGCATCGGGAGGCCGTACCCCGCGGGCGCCGGGCATTGGGGCCACGACACATCGTGGCCGAAGAGGTCCGCGGCCTCGGCGCGGGGAGCCCCCGAGAAGGACGCGAGGACGACGAGGACTGTCACTAGAAGACGCGACACGATCGCTCTTCTTGACGTCCGCTGCTGCGCTGACATGACGCCCCCATCATTTGGCCCTGCATCCATAGTGCGCCTGTCCATGCCAAAGCGCCATGGCCGAGACCCGACGTTCAGCGGTCACGCCGGCCGGACGGCCCTGCTGGTGCGGGTGACGATCATCTACAGTGTCTCCGTGTCCAAAGTCCTGACCTCCCTTCCCGTCGGCGAGCGCGTCGGCATCGCATTCTCCGGCGGCCTCGATACCTCCGTCGCCGTCGCCTGGATGAAGGAGGCAGGGGCCGTCCCCTGCACCTACACCGCAGACATCGGCCAGTACGACGAGCCTGACATCGAGTCGGTGCCGGGCCGCGCGCTGCAGTACGGGGCGGAGCTGTCGCGACTGGTGGACTGCCGGACCCAGCTCGTCGAGGAGGGACTCTCGGCCCTGGCCTGCGGCGCATTCCACATCCGCTCCGCCGGCAAGGCGTACTTCAACACGACCCCCATCGGTCGCGCTGTCACCGGCACGCTGCTGGTCCGCGCGATGGCCGACGACAATGTGTTCATCTGGGGAGACGGCTCCACCTACAAGGGCAACGACATCGAGCGGTTCTACCGCTACGGCCTCATGGCCAACCCGCAGCTGCGCATCTACAAGCCGTGGCTCGACGAGGAGTTCGTCCGCCAGCTCGGCGGCCGCGACGAAATGAGCCAGTGGCTCACCGAGCGCAAGCTCCCCTACCGCGACTCCAAGGAGAAGGCCTACTCCACCGACGCCAACATCTGGGGCGCCACGCACGAGGCCAAGACCCTCGAGGACCTTGACGTGTCACTCGAGACGGTCGAGCCCATCATGGGCGTCAAGTACTGGGACCCGACCGTGGACATCGCCGCCGAGGACGTGAGCGTCCGCTTCGAGCTCGGCCGCCCCGTCGCGATCAACGGAGTGCGCTTCGACGACCCGGTGGCGCTGGTCATGGAGGCCAACGCCATCGGCGGCCGCCACGGGCTGGGCATGAGCGACCAGATCGAGAACCGCATCATCGAGGCGAAGTCCCGCGGCATTTACGAGGCACCCGGCATGGCGGTGCTGTGGATCGCCTACGAGCGGCTGCTCAGCGCCATCCACAACGAGGACACGCTCGCCAACTACCGCTCAGAGGGCCTGCGCCTGGGCCGCCTGCTGTACGAGGGAAGGTGGCTGGATCCTCAGTCGCTCATGTTGCGGGAGTCCATCACGCGCTGGGTGGCCTCCGCCGTCACCGGCGAGGTGGACCTGCGGCTCCGTCGCGGAGACGACTACACCATCCTGGACACCCGCGGTCCGCACCTGTCGTACCAGCCGCACAAGCTGTCCATGGAGCGCGTCGAGGACGCCGCGTTCGGGCCCACAGACCGCATCGGCCAGCTGACCATGCGCAACCTGGACATCGCGGACTCGCGCGAGAAGCTGGAGCTCTACGCAGCCCAGGGCACGCTGCTGTCGAGCCACCAGGACCTCATCGGACGGCTTGAGGCGGGCGGCGCGGCCGCCATCGCCGAGTTGGGCGCCACCGGGCCCTCCGACGTCGACGAGGCCGTGGCAGGTTCCTCGATGGAGTCCGGCACCGACTGAAGTCCCGGCGCTCAGCACGCGCACGGCCCGCCGTGCAATAGCCGAAAGGTAACACTTCCCGCTTCCAGGTGAACGGCGGGTAAAGCACCCTGTCACGGGCACGTCGACGACGGCCGCGGAGCGTGTCACGCTCGCCATTTGAGTATCCGCACTCAAAAGCGCTGCGTTGCCTACTCACCTTTTTCGGGTAGCAGCGCCCATCGTCGAGCGCCCGTCCACCCGCTTCCTCTTGGGACCGTTGATACCGGGGACGCAGTCCCCCGACGATAGCTTGAACAAGGGGGCAGTTCATGGCCGAGGTGACGCCGTGCGTGAAGTATCCGACCATCTTTCTCCACCCTCTGCTTGAGGACGGAGCCTCCGCGGCGTCAGGAGGCGAGCGCCGTGAACAGTCGATGCTGCAGTCGCAGGCGGACGCGATGTGCGCCTCCTGCCCACTTCAGGCCCAGTGCCTCACGGACGCCGTGACCAGGTTCGACGTATCCGGCTTCGTCGCCGGAACCACCCGACGCCAGCGCCAGGAAATCCGCCTGCGGCTCGGCGTGGAGGTGCCGACGGACAACCTCGACGCGCTGGCCGGGGCACCGTCGGGCCGTCAGTTCGACCGTCACGAGATCCACCGGCTCCGCACCACGCACCCCACGCAACCGCTCAGCGTCCTGGCGGCGAAGATCGGCTGCTCGGTGTCCACCATCAAGCGTCATCTCCGCAAGATCGAGGAGGAGGGTTTGGCGGTGCGTCCCTCTGACCGCCCCCGGCCGACCCCCCGCGAGGTCATGGCCGTGGCATCGGAGGTCCGGAGAGGATCGCGCCGCGCCGCCGCGGCCTGACACCGTCGCCGACGGCTACCCAGTTTGGGCGAAACCTTGAATCGCGGGGTCCTGTGCCACGAGAGTGGGGGCATGACGCGAATCGGCTTCCACGCCTCCCACGAACAGATCTCGCCGCGCCAACTCCTGCTCGACGTCCAGCACGCCGAGCGGGTGGGATTCGACATGGCCATGTGCTCGGATCACTACAAGCCGTGGTCTGAGCGGCAGGGCCACTCCGGTTACACGTGGTCCTGGCTGGGCGCCGCGCTGGCCACCACCGGGCTCGCGTTCGGCTGCGTGTGCGCGCCGGGCCAGCGGTACCACCCCGCCGTCGTGGCTCAGAAGATCGGCACGCTGGCGTCCATGTTCCCGGGCCGCTTCTGGATCGCGCTGGCCAGCGGCGAGGCGATGAACGAGTCCATCACCGGGGAGCGTTGGCCGGCCAAGGAGGAGCGGATCGAGCGCCTTGAGGAGTGCGTCGAGGTGATCCAGCGGCTCCTCGACGGCGAGGAGGTCAGCTTCTCCGGCCTGATCACCGTCGATCGGGCGAAGGTGTGGGATCGGCCCGAGGTGCGCCCGGCGCTGTTGACGCCCGCCGTCTCGGCCGAGTCCGCCGCCCGGTCGGCCGCCTGGGCGGACGGCCTGATCACGGTGAACCAGGACCACGCGACGCTGCGGCAGGTGATCGCCGCCTACCGTGACGCCGACGGCCAGGGTCCCCTGGCGCTGCAGCTGCACCTGTCCTGGGCCCCGACCATGGAGGAGGCCGAGCAGATCGCCTTCGACCAGTGGCGCTCCAACGTGCTCGGGGATCCGCTGTCCTGGGACATCGCCACCGTCGAGGGCTTCGACGCGGCGTCGAAGCACGTCACGCTGGACTCCGTGCGTCAGGTGGTGCGGATCTCCGACGACCTCGAGCAGCACGCCACCTGGATCCGGGAGTATGCCGACCTCGGCTTCGACGACATCTACCTGCACTACGTGGGCCAGCATCAGACCGCCTACCTCGACGCGTTCGGTGAGTACGTGCTGCCGAACGCCCGCTGACAAGGAGACCCACCATGAGAATCACGGACACCAGCGACCTGTGGTGGAAGAGCGCGGTGGTCTACTGCCTCGACATCGAGACCTACCTCGACGCCAACGGCGACGGCGTGGGTGACCTGGCGGGTCTCTCCCATCGCATCGACTACCTGGCCCAGCTCGGCGTCAACTGCCTGTGGCTGATGCCGTTCTACCCCTCACCCGATCGGGACGACGGCTACGACGTCAAGGACTTCTACGGCGTGGACCCTCGGCTCGGCAACCACGGTGAACTGGTGGAGGTGATCCGCACCGCCCACGATCGCGGCATCCGGGTGATCGCAGACCTGATCGTCAACCACACCTCGGACCAGCACCCGTGGTTCGTGGCGTCGCGGCGGAGCACGACGAACCCCTTCCGTGACTACTACGTGTGGCGCGGCACGGACCCCGGCGACACCTCGGCCGAGGTGGTGTTCCCAGGCGAGGAGGACGGGATCTGGACGCTCGACCACCGCACGGACGAGTGGTATCTGCATCACTTCTACGCGCACCAGCCCGACCTCAACCTCGCCAACCCAGCCGTGATGGACGAGATCCTGCGCACCGTCGGATTCTGGCTGGAGCTCGGCATCGACGGTTTCCGCGTCGACGCCGTGCCGTTCCTGCTCCAGAACACCCAGAACTCGGGCACCAGGACGATGCCCGTGGATCCCCACGACGTCATCAAGCAGATCCGCGCGTTCCTTCAGCGGCGCAAGGGCCACGCCGTGCTGCTGGGCGAAGTGAACGTGCCGCACGCCGAGCAACGGGAGTTCTTCGGTGGTGACGTCGGCGACGAACTGCAGATGATGTTCGACTTCATCGCCATGCAGGCCACCTACCTGTCGCTGGCCCGGCAGGATCCCCGCCCTCTGATCAAGGCGTTGGAGGACAGGCCGCCGATCCACCACACCTGCCAGTGGGCCACGTTCCTGCGCAATCACGACGAGCTGACCCTGGACAAGCTCACCGAGGAGGAGCGCCACGAGGTCTTCGAGGCGTTCGGCCCCGAGAAGGCGATGCAGGTCTACGACCGCGGCCTCAAGCGACGACTGCCACCCATGCTCGGCGGAGACCCGAGACGCGTCCGGATGGCCTACAGCCTCATGTTCTCCCTGCCCGGCACGCCCACCCTCTACTACGGCGAGGAGATCGGGATGGGCGAAGACCTCGAGGCCCCGGGCCGGATGGCCGTGCGCACCCCGATGCAGTGGGGGCCGGGCCGAAACGGAGACTTCTCGATGGCGAAGCCCGGGAAGCTGATCCAGCGCGTCACACCGGACGGGTACGGCCCCAAGCACGTCAACTTCGCAGACCAGGAGCACGACCCGGACTCGCTGTGGTCCTTCATCCGGACACTGATCAGCATCCGCCGCCGCCGCGCCGAGGTGGGATGGGGAGACTTCTCCGTCATCGAGACCGAGTCCGCGTCGGTGCTGGCGCACCAGGTGTCGCTCGACGGGTCGGCGGTGGTGGCGGTACACAACTTCTCGGCCGATCCGGTGTCGGTCTCGCTCGCCGACGCGTTCGGAGACGAGGACGTCGTGGAGGACCTGCTCGCCGGGGAGGCGACGGTGGTGCACGACGGCAGTCTGTCCGTCAGCCTGGAGGGCTACGGCTACCGCTGGTACCGCGTGAGGTCCACTCCCGGTCCCTGACCACATGACACGAGGGCCGGGAACCACCGGTCGAGCTCCTCGACGGTGCCGAGGTCGGCGAAGTTGCCTGTGACGGCGTCCGCCGCCTCCTTGACCACGTCCGGGGCGTCGCCCATCGCCACCCCCCGGCCGGCCCACTCGAGCATCTCGATGTCGTTGCGGCCGTCGCCGATGGCCAGGACATCGGCCGCGTCGATGCCCAACTCGTCGCACACGATCTGGAGGCCGTGCGCCTTGTCCACCCCCAGCGGCGCGATGTCCAGCCACGCGGACCAGCCGATGAAGTAGGCCACCTCGTGCAGCCCCAACTGGCTCACCAGCCCGTCGAACACCTCCTCGGAGCTGTGCGGATCCCGCACGATGACGCGCGACACCTCCCGCGAGGCCAGCTCGTCGATGCTCTCGATGCTCACCTCGCCCAGCAGCTCGCCCTCGGGGAAGGGCCGGTTGACCCGCCAGTGCATCCCGTCCTGGACCGCGATGCAGGCACTGGGCGCGAGCTCGGCCACGCGGTGCACCGTGTCCCCGGGATCGAACCGCGACTCGTGGCGGATCTCGAACGGCGGGTAGGTCACCACCATGGCGCCGTTCGACGACACCGCCCAGCCTGCCGGCAGATCCAGGTGGTCGAAGATGGTCTCGGTGGCAAGCCAGGAGCGTCCCGTGGACAGCACCACCGGGATCCCGGCGTCGACGACGCGACGCACGGCGTCCCGGACCTCCGGCGGCATCTCCCCGAACGGGTCGACGAGCGTGCCGTCGATGTCTAGGGCCACCAGTTTCGGGCTGAACTTCACGGACACAGATGAACCTCTCTTGCGGTGTGCCGACGGGGGCCGGGTGGGCGAAGCCTGCCACGTGCAGGTGAACGCCCGGTTGCCGGCGCCCCAACGGCGGGTGGGTTAGGCAAGCGCCTCCCGGCCACCCAGGTAGGGCCGGAGCGCCTCCGGGACGCGCACCGAGCCGTCGGCCTGCTGGTGGTTCTCCAGCAGCATGATGATGATGCGGGTCATGGCGCACAGCGTGCCGTTGAGCGTGGCGACCGGGCGGACCCCGTCGTCGAACCTGCCCCGGATGCCGAGCCGCCGGGCCTGGAACTCGGTGCAGTTCGACGTGGACGTCACCTCGCGGTAGCGCTGCTGGGTGGGCAGCCAGGCGTAGCAGTCGTACTTGCGGGCCGCGGAGAGGCCGAGATCGCCCGACGCCACGTCGAGCACCTGGAACGGCACCTCGAGCAGCGTGAGGAACTCCTTCTCGAAGCCGAGCAGCTTCTCGTGCCACGCCTCGGCGTCCTCGGGTGCGCAGTGGACGAACATCTCCACCTTGTCGAACCAGTGCACGCGGAAGATGCCGCGGGTGTCGCGGCCGTGGGAGCCGGCCTCGCGCCGGAAGCACGGGGAGTAGGCGACGTACTGTCGCGGCAGGGTGGCGGCGTCGAGGATCTCGTCGGAGTGGAAGGCGGCCAGCGCCACCTCCGAGGTCCCGACGAGGTAGAGGTCATCGGCCGGGAGGTGATAGACGTCCTGCGCCGCCTGGCCGAGGAAACCGGTGCCCTCCATGGCCGACGGTTTCACCAGCGCCGGCGGGATCATGGGTGTGAAGCCCCACTCGGCGGCCTTGGTCATGGCGAGGTTGAGCAGCGCGAGCTCCAATTGGGCGCCCACTCCGGTGAGCACGTAGAACCG
The DNA here is from genome assembly GCF_055326215.1 of Tessaracoccus pujii. Classification (NCBI taxonomy): domain Bacteria; kingdom Bacillati; phylum Actinomycetota; class Actinomycetes; order Propionibacteriales; family Propionibacteriaceae; genus Tessaracoccus; species Tessaracoccus pujii. Next base: position 200,349 of record NZ_JBUZNP010000006.1, read on the forward strand.
CGACCCCGAGATCTTGGTGCCGCGCTCCATGTCGATGGCACCCAGGCGCTCGCCGATCTCCAGGTGGTCCTTCGGTTCGAAGCCCTCGGCGGCGAAGTCCCGCGGGGTCCCGACGGTCTCGATCACCACGCCCTCATCCTCGCCGCCCTCGGGGACGCCGTCGAGCACGAGGTTGCCGACCTGCTTCATGAGGACGTCGAACGCGGCGCCGGCGGTGTCGGCGTCGGCCTGGGCCGTCTTCACATCTGCCGCCAGCTGCTTGCTGCGCTCGAGGATGGCGACGCGCTCGTCGCCCTTCGCCCGGGCCACCTCCTTGCCGAGGCCTTTCTGATCGGCGCGGAGGGTCTCGAACGCGAGGATCGAGGCGCGGCGGGCCTCGTCCGCGGCGATCAGCTCATCGACGAGCTCGACCGAGGCGCCGCGGGCGGCCTGGGAGCGTCGGATGCGGTCTGGATCCACGCGGAGCCACTTCGGATCAATCATGCCTCTACCCTACCGACGCCCGCATCGCGCTGTCCCCACCACCCTTGGGCCTGAGGAGAGCACCCACCGAAGCGTGGGGGCGTTTTGACGCGATCGACCGTCGCCTAGGGTAGGCGGGTGACGGAGAAGAGTGCGACGGCGAAGAGAGAGCCGATCTCTGCCGAGATCTGGGTGCTGGTAGCCTCCGCGATGCTCATCGCGCTGGGGTTCGGCATCGTCGCCCCGATCCTTCCCCAGTTCGCCCAGTCCTTCGACGTGGGGCTGATGGCGGCGTCGTCGATCGTGTCGGTCTTCGCCTTCATCCGGCTGATCTTCGCGCCCGCAGGCGGTGCGCTGGTCAACAAGCTCGGCGAACGACGCGTCTACCTGGTGGGCCTGCTCATCGTGGGCGGCTCCAGCGCGCTCAGCGGGCTCGCCACCGACTTCTGGATGCTCCTGGTGTTCCGCGGCATCGGCGGCATGGGCTCGGTGATGTTCACCGTCTCGGCGATGGCCCTGCTGGTCCGCCTGTCACCCCCCGCCCAGCGCGGGCACACGTCGTCGATGTACGGCACCGCGTTCCTGCTGGGCAACATCCTCGGCCCCATCCTCGGCTCGGCGATGCAGGGGCTCGGGCTACGGGCGCCGTTCTTCATCTACGCCGGCGCCGTGTTCCTCGCCGCCGGGGTGGTCCTGATCTTCCTCCGCGGGGGCACGGGCGGGAGGCCCGTCAAGGGTGAGCACCAGGAGCGGATGACGCTGGCCGAGGCCATGGGGATGCCCTACTACCGGGCGCTGCTGGTCACCGGCTTCGCGCACGGCTGGTCCAACTTCGGGGTGCGGATCGCGCTGTTGCCCCTCATGGCGGCCGCCGTGCCCACCATCGGCAATCAGGCGGCGGGCATCGCGCTCACGCTCTTCGCCCTCGGCAACGCCGTCACGCAGCAGGCCACGGGCCGGCTGGTGGACCGCATGGGGCGGCGGCCGTTCCTGGTCCTCGGCCTCGCCGTGTCCGCCGTCGCCACCGTCTTCTTCGGATGGGTGGACTCGCTCTGGGTCTTCCTGGCTCTGTCCGCCCTGGCCGGGGCGGGGGCGGCGCTGATCGCCCCCGCGTCCCAGGCCCTGATGGCCGACATCATCGGCTCCAATCGCAACGGCGGCCAGGCCCTGTCGACCTACTCCATGTCCATGGACATGGGCTCGATCGCGGGCACCATGCTCGCCGGGGCGATCGCGGACGCCGTCGGATTCGGCTGGGCGTTCGCCGTCACCGGGGTGGTGATGGCCGCGGCCGTGCTGCCCTGGCTGGTGGTCCGACGGCATCCGTTCCGCGCCGCCTGAAACACCCGCGCAGAGCGCCGCGGTGGAAGAATCGGCGCATGGGGCGACGTTCGCGCGTGACGGTCGGGGCGGCGCTGGCCTTCGGCGTCGCCTTCCTGGTGTGGACGCTGCTGCTCCCCACGTTCGTCGACGACCTGTGGCCCCACTCCCCCGTCTCCGACCGCTCCGTCGCCGGCCAGATCGCGGCGGCGGTGGCATTGGTGACGGCCCCCATCGTCGTGTACCCGCTCCTGCTGGTCCTCGCGTGGTGGGCCGCCCGCCGGCGGTTCCGGGCGATGGCCCGGGCGATCGCGATCGCGGTGGTGCTGGCCGTGACAGGCACGGCCCTGCTGAAGATCACGGTGGGCCGCGACCGCCCCGCCAGTCCCTGGGACTATCTGGTGAGCAGCGACCCGATGAGCTACCCGTCGGCGCACACGGTGGGCGCGACGGTCGCGGCAATGCTGGTCGCCGTGCTCGCCACCACCACCCGGCGCCCTCGCCGGGTGCGGGTCGCGGCGCACGTCCTGGGCGCGGCGGCCGTGGCGGTGGTGGCCGCAGACCGGCTCCTCCTGGGAGCGCACTTCGTCACCGACGTGGTGGGCGGGGTCCTGTTCGGCGGCCTGGTTGCGTCCGCTGCCTGCGTGCTCGGTGACGTGCACATGCTTCCGGCGGCCCCGGCACGAACCGGCCCCGGACGCCTCGTCGTGATCTACAACCCGACGAAGGTGCGCGACCTTGCCCTGCTGCACCGCTTCGTCGGGCACGACGCCGAGGCGCGCGGCTGGGCGCCGCCCATCTGGCTGGCCACCTCCGAGCACGATCCAGGTGGGGGGATGGCGCGCGCAGCGCTCGAGTCCGCGGCGGACCTTGTGCTCGTCGTCGGCGGCGACGGCACCGTGCGGGAGGTCTGCGCCGGGATGGAGGGCAGCCGGGTACCCATGGCCATCCTCCCGTCCGGCACCGGCAACCTGCTGGCCCGCAACCTCGGCGTGCCTCTGGACGCCGGCAGCGCGTTGGGGGTCGCGTTCACCGGGGCCGCGGAGGACATGGACCTGCTGCGGTACGCGGACCTGGACGGCGGCGTCGAAGGGATCGCGGCGGTGATGGTGGGCCTGGGCGCCGACGCCGCGGTCCTCCACGACACCGACGAGGCCCTCAAGCGCTCGCTCGGTCCCGCGGCCTACGTATGGGCCGGGATCGGCCACATCCGGGCCCGGCCCGTGGCTCTCCGGTTGACGGTCGACGGCAGGGTACCGCTGGAGCGCGACGCGTCGCTGGTGGAGGTGGGCAACGTCGGCGATCTGTACCCGGGAGTGTCGCTGATGCCGGCCGCGAGCGCGCACGACGGAACGCTGGAGGTGCTGGTGGCGTCGCCGCAGACGGCCGGTGATGTGGCGCGCATGATCGGCGGGGTGCTGCGGCGGTCGACGGACGAGCCCCTGCTAGACCGGGTGGAGGGACGCAGCGTCGTGGCCGAGTTCGCCGAGCCCGTGTTGTGCCAGGTCGACGGCGACGTGGTGGGCAGGGTTCAGCGGATCCGCTTCGAGGTGGTCCCGGCGGCCGTGCGGGTCGTCCTCCCCTCCACCCCTGAGAGTTGAGCCTGACACGGCTCTCGCTGGACCGCCTTGAGCCGGACACGGCTCTCGCGGGGGCTACTCGAGCCTGAACCGAGGCCCAACGCCCGGATCCGCTGTTTTGATCGTTCCAACCCCGACGAGACCAGTTTCAGGCTCAACGCAGATGGCCGGCGTCGGGGTACAGCAGCCGAGGGGGCGGTCAGCCGAGGGTGCGCACCCACCGCGCGGCGGCGTCGAACTCCTCGTCGGTGAAACCGTGGCCGATGACGGGGCGAGTCTCGTCCGCGCGCGCGTAGGACCCCAGGAAGTGCACCGTGGGGCAGATGCGGTGCAGCCCCTCCAACGCTTCGGCGACGCGCTTGTCATGCAGGTGCCCCTCGACATCGATCGAGAAGCAGTACGAGCCCAGCGTGGTCTTGGTCGGCCGCGACTCGATCCGGCTCAGGTTCACGCCGCGCACGGCGAACTGCTCAAGGATCTCCAGCAGAGCCCCCGCGTGGTCCTCACGCATGTAGGCCACCAGCGTGGTCTTGTCCGCACCGGTGCGGACGGGCACCGGCCCCGCGACCCCCACCTCCACGAACCGGGTCACCGCACCAGGGTTGTCCTCGATCTGGTAGGCCAGCTCGTCCAGTCCGTAGAGCTGACCCGCGACCCTCGCGCACACCGCGGCGTCGTAGCGCGAATCCGGGCGGGCCACCTCGGCCGCCGCGCCCGCCGTCGATCCCGCCTCCGTGATGTGGGCCTGGGGCACGGTCCGCGACAGCCAGTCACGGCACTGCGCCGCCGCGTGCCCGTGGGTCAGCACCTGGTGCACGTCGTCCATCGCGGTGCCGGGCCGGACGTACAGCCCGAACTCGACGGGGATGACGATCTCGCCGCGGATGGCCAGCGGCGAGCCTGCGATCAGCTCGTCCAGGGTGGCCGAGACCCCTCCCTCCACCGAGTTCTCGATGGGTACGACGGCGCCGCGGACCTCCCCGAGACGCACCGCGTCGAGAGCCTCGCGCACACTGGCGAAGGCGACGGCGTCGTCATCGGTGATGGTGCGCAACGCCTGGTGGGTGAAGGTCCCCGCGGGGCCGAAATAACCGAGCACGCCCTTAGGTTAGGCCATGGGCCTCCGGAGCAGCCGCGGGCTCTCCTGAGCGTCAGTCGCCCTTGTTGGCGGTCGTGGTGGCGCGCGCGATGCAGAACAGGCCGTACAGGATCAGGCCTACGCCGATGGCGATGAGGACGATCTGCCCCCCGGGCACCCCGACGAGGGACTTGAGTGCACCGTCGAGCCCGCCGGTGTCCGACGCGTCGCCGCTGACGACGGCCGCGACGAACAGGACCCCGACGATGGCCACGGCAAGGCCCTTGGCCAGATAGCCCACCACACCCAGCACCGTGAACGACCGGCGGAACCTCGGCGAGAGGTCGACGTCCTTGAGGAAGGACCTCGTGATGCCCCGCCCCATCATCGCCGCGCCGATGGCGAAGACGACGATGCCCGCCAGGACCAGCAACGCCGATCCCCACCAGCTCTGCAGCAGCACCGAACTCAGCGATTCGGTGGCCTCCTCGCCGTCGGCGGTGCCGCCTGATGCGTAGGTAAGGGCGGCCGCCCCCACCACGATGTACATGACGGCCCGACCGGCGCTCCTGGCCGCGTCGCGCTTCTTCTCGGTGATCTCACCGATGGCTACGGCGATCGAGTACGCCGCCAGCGCGAACAGGGCCAAGCCCACGAACCACAGCGCGACGGAGCCGAGCGGGTGCGCGTCGATGGCGCGCATCGCGCCGGACTGGTCCGCCGATCCGCCGACCCCCCGGGCGATGCCGATGGCGATCACCCCGATGATGGCGTGCACGATGCCGTTGACGATGTGGCCCGCGGCCGCCAGCCAGGCCGCGGCCGGGTGGTGTTCAACATCCTTGGCCTTGTCCTGCACGTCGTCCAGGATGCCCCCGTCGCTCATCCCCACATAGTAGGGGCGCCGGGCACGCCGCTACTTGAGAAGCTTCGACATCCGGCGGTCCGCCAGCGGCTTCCCACCGGTCTGGCACCCGGGGCAGTACTGCAGGGACGAATCGGCGAAGGACACCTCCGCGATGATGCCGCCGCAGACGTCGCAGGCGTCACCCGCGCGGCCGTGCACCCGCATACCCGCACGCTTGGCGTCCTTCAGCTTGTCGATCGGCACTTCGGCCGCCGCGGCCACCGCCTGGCCGAGCACCTCGCGCAGGTGCCCGAACAGCTCTGCCGCGGCGGCGCCGTCGAGGCTGTTGGCCGGCTTGAACGGGCTCAGCCTCGCCGCGTGCAGGATCTCATCGCTGTACGCGTTGCCGATGCCGGCGAGGATCTTCTGATCCCGCAGCACCCCCTTCAGCTGGGCCCGGCCCGCGTCTGCCAGCACCGAGCGGAAGTCGTCGACGGTGAAACCCGGATCCAGCGGGTCCGGGCCCAGCGCCGCGACCCCGGGCACCTCCTCGGGGCGCTCCACCACGTACACCGCGAGGTGTTTCTGCGTGCCCGCCTCCGTGAGACTGAATCCGGACCCGTCGTCGAGGACGACCCGCAGCGCCAGGCCCGACTTCCCGGGCCGTGCAGGGACCGTGGGTGCGACGTCGTGCCAGGTGATCCAACCCGCGCGGGCCAGGTGGACGATGAGATGGACGCCTTGCGCCTCGATGTCGATGAACTTGCCGTGCCGGGTCACGCGTTCCACCTCAAGCCCGGCCAGCGCGTCCAGCGGAATCCGGTAGGTCTTCAACGCCGAGAACGACACCAGGTGGCCCGCCGCGACGACACGTCCGCGCAGCCGCTCGTCCAACGCGCCGGCCAGGGCGGCGACCTCCGGCAACTCAGGCATCCGAGACTCCTCTCAGGGACAGTGTCCCCCCTGCGCGCGCCGCATCCCAGGACCGGAGCAGTTCGTCGCCGCCCATGGCGCCCTTGTCGCTCCACGGCAGGCGCGGCAGCTCCAACGCCCGGCTGAGGCGTTGGAGGTAGTCATCCCTGGGCATCTCGTAGGCGCCGAGCGTGCCGAGGTGCTCCGTGAGCCACTGCACATCCAGCAGCGCCACCCCTGCGCCCGCCAGCTCGACGGCGAGGCGCAGCAACGCCACCTTGGAGGCGTCGCGGCCGTGCACCGGATCGTGGAACATCGATTCGCCGGCGAACATCCCAGCGAGGTGAACCCCGTACAACCCGCCGACGAGGCGCCCGTCGGCATCCCATGTCTCCACGGAGTACACCCATCCCGCCTCGAACAGGGCCGTGTAGGCGTCCGTGATCCGCTGGTCGATCCATCCGTCTGGCCGCGACGGGTCGCCGCAGGCCGCCAGCACCCGCAGGAACGCCTGATCCACCGTCGTGGTGTAACGCCTGGCGGACCGACGCAGGGACCGGGTGACGTGAAGGTTGCGCACCGGAAGCAGGCCGCGCTGCATGGGCGACCACCAGCCCATCTCCAAGCCGTCCGGGTGGAGGGGCATGGGGAACACCCCGCACGCGTATCCCTCGAGGGCCAGTGCGGCGCCGAACTCCTCGGAGAACCCGATGAGATCCTGACTCGGCCAGTCCTCCGGCCGCCCGAACGTGGCTCCCAGCATCCACCCAGTCTGGCAGCCTGGAACGACAAATCCCGGGGTCGACGCGTTTGCGGGCGTGTGACACGCTTGGAAGGACGAAAGGGGACCGCCGATGAGCGATCAGAACGTCGTCGCGGTGGCGGAGGGCTTCACCGCGGATGTGTTCCACGAGTTGCTGGAGCTGGCCATCGAGGGCCGGGGCAAGCTTCCGGGCGCCAAGCACTCCGCCAAGCAGCTGCTCGCCCAGCGTTCTGACGCCGAGTCCGCCATCTCCCGCATGATCGCGCAGCACGTCGCCATGGCGGGCGGGCAGGGGTTCGTGACGAACTGGGGCGGATTCTTCGTCTCACTGGTGACCATCCCGGCCAACATCGCGGCGGCCACCTTTCTGCAGGCCCGCCTGGTGGCCGGCATCGCCCATCTCCGCGGGTACGAACTGACGGACCCCAGGGTCCGCACGGCCATCCTCATGGTCATGCTCGGCCCGGGTGCCATGGCAGACCTGGTCAGCAAGGGCATCCTGCCCAGCTCTCCGCTGGTGGTGGCCACGGCTCCGGTCTTCGACGCCCGCCTCGACGGCCAGGTGTCGCGGGCGCTGCTGGACCGGGCCCTCAACGCCATCACCGGCAAGCGCTTCGGCGTGTGGGTGGGCAAGCGGATCCCGTTGGTGGGTGGCGGTTTCGGAGCCGCCGTCGACGGGTGGGCCACCCGTTCCATCGCCATCCATGCCATGAACGAGTTCCCGAGCCGGCGGCCGAAGCTGTCGGCGGGCCACGCCGAGGACGCCTCCGCCGAGGAGACCTCGTCCGAGTAGCACCGCTGGTGGGAGTGAGCTCGGGGCTGGATGGGAGTTGAGCCGGACACGGCTCTCGCTGAGTGGCCTTGAGCCGGACACGGCTTTCGCGCAAGCCACTGGAGCCGGAACCGGCACTGAACACGGCTTGAACGATAAAGTCCCCGACTTTGCGTGTTGACATCCAGACCAGGCTCAAGCGGGCTCAGCGAGAGCCGTGTCAGGCTCAAGCGGGCCCACCGGGAGCCGTGTCCGGCTCAACTCCCGTCCCCAGCCCGGGACCATCCAAGCGACGCATGGCGGTTCAGTAGGTCCGCGGGACGCGATCGGTGATCAGGCAGGTGACCTCGTAGGTGATCGTGCCCATCAACTCGGCCAACTCCTCCACGCCGATCCGCTCGGCGCCGCTGGTACCCATGAGCACCACCTCGTCGCCCACGCCCACCGTCGGCTCCTCCGGCCCCACGTCGAGCATCGTCTGGTCCATGCACACCCGCCCGACGACGGGGTAGGCGCGACCGTCGATCAGCATCCGACCCCGCGACGACAACAGTCGCGAGTATCCGTCGCCGTAACCCACCGCGACGGTGGCCACCCACGTGTCCTGCGGGGCCCGCCACGACCGGCCGTATCCCACCGTCTCCCCCGCCGCGATCCGCTTGAGGAACGTCACCCGCGACGTCCAGCGACCAACGTCGCGCAGGGGCCGGGTGTGGGGGGTCGCGGCATCAGGGTAGGAGCCGTAGACCATGATGCCGGGGCGCACCATGGTGGTGCGGCCGAGGTCGTGGCCCAGCACCGCGCCCGAGTTGGCGGCGTGCACGAACTCGACGGGGCCGAGCACGCGCTCGACGTCAGCGACCGCCACCTCGAAGCGCCGCAACTGGTCGCGCGTGAAGTCCTCGCCGTCGACGACATCACTGACGGGCAGGTGCGTGAACACGCCGCCCACGCGCAGGTGCGACGACGCCGCCAGCAGCCCTGCGATCGCGACGGCGTCGCGCGGTTCGGCGCCCACGCGCCGCATCCCGGTGTCCAGCTTGAGGTGGACGTCCACAGTGGTCCCGGCCGTGGAGGCTGCCGCCTGCGCCTCCTCGACGGCGCGCGCATCGCCCACCGAGAGCGTGACGCCGGCGTCGATCGCCTCGCGCAGGTCGTCGACCAGTGTGGGCGTGAACTTCAGGATGGGCAGGGTGACGCCGGCCCGGCGGAGAGCCTGCGCCTCCGTCGTGACGGCCACGCCGAGCCAGTCGGCCGATCCCCGCTCCTCGATGCTGCGGGCCACCTCCACCAGGCCATGGCCGTAGGCGTTGGCTTTGACGGCTGCGAGCACCTTCCGTCCACCCGCCAGCTCTCGGGCCACGGCCAGGTTCGCGTGGAGGGCGTCGAGGTCGACGTGGAGGCGGGTCGGCGAAGGCATGGGTACCAGTGTGGACTCATCGTGCCGCGGCTGCACGACGCGGGCTTGACCCTCGCTCAGATGGACTCCGGATCCGAGCCTGTCTCGATGACGAGTTCCGCTACGGCGCGCAGCTTCACATTGCGCTGCTGGCTGGCCCTCTTGAGGCGTTCGAAGGCCTCCGCCGGTGTCACGCGGTGTCGCTCGACCAGGATCCCGACGGCCTGGCCGATCAGCCGGTGGCTCTCGATGGCACGGGTCATGTGTTCCTGCCGGTCCGCGCTGCGGTGGGCCTGGATGAGGCGATCGACGGCGAGGGCGAAGGCCTGGGCGAGGAGGTCGGCCACGATCATCTCGTCAGGGCCGATCTGGCGTCGACGGGGGAACTGGATCCACGCCCGGCAGTCGGCGAGGCTGGCCTGCGGCACGAGCAGGATGCCGGGGCGCAAGCTGACGCTGTCCGCGCTGGGTCGTCCGCCCAACCCGGCGTGAACCTCTGGAGGGAGGTCGTCGGCGGACACCGTCGTGCCCCCGCGGAACAGCACCGGGCTGCCGAGGTCGACCTGGATGGTGCAGCGGCCGGCGAAGAGGAGCTCGAACCCGTGCTCGGCCAGGCCCAGCAGCGTCGCGATGTCGTCCTCCCCAGCGAAATCGGCGCTCACGAGCGCCGCGGCTGCGCGCCGGGTCTGCGCCTCCATCTGCCGCGTGATGTCGCGGAATGTGCGGATCGTCGCGCTGAGGCCCGTGTCGGGGTCACGCACCTGGGCGTCGGCCACCGACACCCACACCGGCCGGCGCTCGCAGTCGTAGAACAACGCCTCACCGGCCCCGGAGGCCCCCGCGCGAGCCAACGCGTGCCGATCCGCGATGATGGCCAGCTGCTCGGCGTTCTCCTCCTCCGTGGGCCACCAGGGGTAGGGGGGTGAGAACGGCCCGTCGGCCATCGTGTAGCCGAACAACCGGACGAACGCCGGGTTCATCTCCATCACCGTGCCCGCGGCGTCGAAGATCAGGACGCCGTCGTGCAACGCGGACAGGAGGGCCCGGCGCCATGCGACGTCCAGCGAGTGGTGCCGGGCGCGCGCCAGGGCGGCGGCCAGACGGATCCGCACCCCGGGCAGGTCGACCGCGGCAGGCTCGTCGCCTGCCTGGTGGTCCTCGAGCAGGACCACGGGCGTGTCGGCCAACGCCGGTTCCGCGCGCAGGGCACGCAGGAAATCCAGCCCCGAGGACGAGGAGGTGAGATCCGCCAGCACGAGTTCAGGGGGATCGGCCCGAAGCAGGTCGTGGGCCTCCTCGACAGTGGCCACCGTGCGCACGTCGTAGGTGTCGGAGAGCGAGTTGCTGAGGAAGGCTGCGCGCTCGGAGTCCGGCTCGACCAGCGCCAAAGTAGGTCTGGTGCCCTGGTCCGGCTGAGGTTCCGGCAGCCACCCGCCCCGAGCGGACGTCGGCGCAGTGGCTGATGCCCGCTGGGCGCCACTGAGATGGAGGGTCATGAGCTCGGCCTTATGTGACGGTGCCGACATGGATTGTCGTCACGCCGCACACTAGCGCGCCGACGGTGCGCGGAACCGGGATATCCAGGGGCTGCCCGCGGGGCCCACATCCCGGCAGCGGGTCATCTGTGGCGGCCCCGGCCCATCGCCTCCACGGCCCACTCTCCCAGGACCCGTAGCCTGGCCTCCGCCGTCCGCCGGAGCTGGGCGAAGGTGATCCGATCCTCAGCGGGAAGCTCGCGCGCCACCCGCTGAACCTCGCCTCCCATGTACTCACCCCAGCCCACCGGCGCGTCGGCGACACACCCCCGACGTGCGCCTGCCTGCAGGGCGGTGGGATCGGCCAGCATCTCCTCGAGCAGCCCTGCCTCGATCACGAAGTCGAGGGAGTCGCGGTGAACGCACTCGAGGATGGTCACCGACGTGGACACAGCCACGTGGAACCGGTCGGCCCGACCCTGATCGGGCGACCCGCCGAACCCCAGCGAGGCACACATCCGATCGGCCGCCATCTGGGCGGCCAGGAGCCGTCGAAACGCGTTGAAGGCGGCGTCTCTCCCCGGCGGAACGCCGATCCGCACCTCATGGAGCACCCTGAGCAACCGCCGATGGACGACGGCGAGTGCCTCGGCGTCACGGGGTGCGCACTGGCTGATCGGGTTTCTCATGCTGATGGCCCTTACCGAACCGTCGCCGTGAGGACTCTGGCTCGGGAGCGACAGCTACGTTGCGGGAAGACGATGACCTGGGGGGTCCTCCTCGTGGTGGGTGGTTACCTGCCACGTACCCACAAACCGTCGGCCCAAACACGGGGCCCCTCGCGTGGACCCCGGCGGGGCTCAGTACAGCAGCGCCAGCGCGGGTTCCTGCAGGATCGACGCCACGTCGTGCAGGAACCGCGATCCCTGCTCGCCGTCGATGACCCGATGGTCGAACGCCACCGCGAGCGTGCTCACCCATCGGGGCTCGACGCGCTCGTCGGCGCCCTCGCCGACCACCCACGGGCGGCGCTGGATGGCACCCATGCAGAAGATGGCCGACTCGTCGCCGTTGATGATGGGGGTGCCCGCGTCGATGCCGAAGACGCCGACGTTGGTGATGGTGAACGTCCCCTTCGCGTAGTCACCGGGCTGAAGCTTTCCGTCCTTGGCCACCTGCACCAGCTGGTTGACCGCCTGGCACAGCTGCAGCAGGCTCAACCGTTGCGCGGACTTGATGTTGGGCACCATGAGCCCGCGGGGCGTGGCCGCGGCGATGCCGAGGTTCACCTCGCCGTAGTAGACGATCTCGTGGCTCTCCTCGTCCCACGACGAGTTGAGCTCCGGGTTGCGGCCGAGCGCCAGGCAGATCGCCTTGGCGTAGACCAGCAGCGGCGACACCCTCAGCCCCGTGAACTCGCGGCGGCCCTTGAGCGTCTCGACGAAGTCCATCATGCCCGTGACGTCCACGGTGATCCACTCGGTGACGTGCACATGCGTCTGGATGGAACGCACCATGTTCTCGGCGGTCACCTTGCGCACACCCTTGATCGGGACGCGACGCTCGGAGCGGCCCTGGTGGGGGTCGAAACCGCCGAGACCCTCCGTCGGCCCGAAACCGCCGCCGAACGTGGAGCCGCTGAAGGCCGTGCCTGCGTGGGCCTGTCCACCCGCCGGCTGAGCCGAGCCGAAGGCCGGCCCGGCACCGGCGAACGACGCGGACTGGAACGACGCGGACTCGTTGAGGATCCGCCCCTGCTTGGGCTGCTCGTCGAGGTAGCGGAAGGCCGCGGCCGCCTCGACGTCGCGCCGGGTGATGGTGCCGTCGGGCCCGGTGCCGATCACCGAGCCGAGATCCACGCCGAGGTCCTTGGCGTACTTGCGCACCGGCGGCTTGGCCTTCGCCGACCCGGGATCCGAGGCGAGCACCAGCTGGGACTCGGCCGGCGCCTGTCCTGGCGTGGGCAGGGGATCGCCCTGCGCCCGGGCGTGCACGGCGCCCGCCGGCTGCACCTCGTCGGCGCGGCGGCCGGGCGCGTGCTGTTCGTAGGCCGCCGACATCGCCTCCGCGACCGACCCCCTGTCGGCATCCTGCCCGCGACGGCGGCGTCGCGTCGGACCGGAGTCGGAGGACCCGTAGCCCACCAGGTTGGGGCCGCCTTCAGCGGCCGGCGCCGACGGCTGCTCCTCGCCGGCCACGCCGTCGTCGATCTCGACGATGGGCCTGCCCACCTCCACCGTCGTCCCCTCGGCGACGAGCAGCGCGGCCACCGTGCCCGCATAAGGCGACGGCAGCTCGACGAGAGACTTGGCCGTCTCGATCTCCACGAGCACGTCGTTGACCTCGATCACGTCCCCCGCCGCGACCCTCCAGGCCACGATCTCCGCCTCGAGCAGGCCCTCACCCGGATCCGGCAGCAGGAATTGGTGCTTCATCTCTGGCTCCTAGTAGGCGAGCGAACGGTCGACGGTGTCCAGGATTCGGTCCACACCGGGAAGGTACTCCTCTTCCACGCGGGCGGGCGGATACGGCATGTCGTAGCCTGCCACCCGCTGGACGGGCGCCTCCATCACGTAGAACAGATCCTCGTGCAGCCGGGCCGCGATCTCCGCGCCCAGGCCCAGCGTCTTCGGCGCCTCATGGACGACGACGGCGCGCTTCGTCCGCCGCACCGACGCCTCGATGGTGACCCAGTCGATGGGGCTGAGCGTGCGCAGGTCCACCACCTCCAGCGACGTGCCCTCCTCCGCCGCCACGGTCGCGGCGTCCTGGCAGGTCTTCACCATGGGCCCGTAGGCGAGCAGTGTCGCGTCCGTGCCGTAGCGCACGATCTGCGCCTGATGCATCGGCACCGGGCGGGCGGTGAAATTGACGGCACCTTTGACGTGGTAGCGCCGCTTGGGCTCGAAGAAGACCACCGGGTCATCGGACTTGATGGCCTGCTGGATCATCCAGTACGCGTCGTTGGCGTTGGAGCAGGTCACCACCTTGAGGCCGGGGGTGTGGGCGAAGTACGCCTCCGGCGACTCGGAGTGGTGCTCGATGGCCCCGATGCCGCCGCCGTACGGGATCCGGATCACCATGGGCATCCTGGTGTGCCCGCCGGTGCGCATGTGGAGCTTGGCCACCTGGGTGACGATCTGCGAGAAGCCGGGGAAGACGAAGCCGTCGAACTGGATCTCCACCACGGGGCGGTAGCCGCGCATGCACAGGCCGACGGCGGTGCCGATGATGCCGGACTCGGCCAGGGGCGAGTCCACCACGCGGTTCTCGCCGAACTCGTCCTGCAACCCCTCGGTGATGCGGAACACCCCGCCGAGCTTGCCGATGTCCTCACCCGCCAGCAGCACCTTCGGATCAGCCTGCAGTGCGCGGCGCAGCCCCCTGTTGAGGGCCTTGGCCATGGTCAGCGTCTCGCTCATGCGTCCTCCCCGAACGTCGCGGCGTACTCGGCGTACTCGCGGCGCTGCGCCTCCAGCGCGACAGTGGGCTCGGCGTAGACCGTGGCGAACAGAGCGTCCATGGTGGTGTTCTCCATGAGCGGGATCGACGCGCGGGCATCGGCACCCAGTTGTCTGGCCTCCTCCTCGACTGCCGAGAACCATGCGTCGTCGACGGCGCCCAGCCCCCGGAGGTAGGTGGTGAGGCGAGCGATGGGGTCTCGGCCCCGCCACTCATCCTCGTCGGCGCGCTCGCGGTACTTGGTGGGGTCGTCGGAGGTGGTGTGGGCCCCCATCCGGTAGGTGAACGCCTCGATGAACGAGGGCCCCTCGCCGGCGCGGGCCCGCGCCATGGCCCAGTCGGTGACGGCCTTGACGGCCAGGACGTCGTTGCCGTCCACCTGCACGCCGGGGAAGCCGAAGCCCTTCGCGCGCTGGAACAACGGGATCCGCGACTGCAGCGCGATGGGCTCCGAGATGGCCCACTGGTTGTTCTGGCAGAAGAACACCACCGGAGCGTTGTAGGAGGCGGCGAACACGTAGGCCTCGTTGACGTCGCCCTGGCTGGCCGCGCCGTCGCCGTGGTAGACGATGACGCCGGCATTCTTCGCATCGTCGTGGTTGCCGACAGCGCCGTCGAGCTGGAGACCCATGGCGTAGCCGGTGGCGTGCAGCGCCTGGCAGCCGATCACGATCTGGTAGTTCTTGAAGGTGTCCAGCTTCTCCCAGTAGCCGCCGTTGGTACCGCGGAAGAGGGACAGCATGTTGGTCAGCGGCACGCCCAGGACCATCGCGACGGCGTGCTCGCGGTAGGAGGGAAACACCACGTCCACGGACCGCAACGCGTGGGCCGAGCCCACCTGCGCCGCCTCCTGGCCGATCAGCGGGGTCCACAGTCCCAGTTCGCCGTGCCGCTGGAGTGCGGTGGCCTCCGCGTCGAAGCGTCGGGCGAGGATCATGTCCCGCAGGTACTCGACGAGGTCCTCCGTGGTGCCTGTGAAGTGGAACTCCTCGTGCTCCACGCGCTGACCGTCGGGGGTCAGCAGCTGCACCATGTCCTGGCTCTGGCCGCGCACTCGCGCTCCTCTCAGCTAACTTACGTATCCGTAGCTTACGCGAGCGTAGCTTACGGCTTTCCGCCTGTCCCGGCACATTGTCGCGGGTCCGGGGGATGTTCCGCCCGAGCCCCGCACACCACAGTGGACCACGTGACGGGCGGGCGCCACGCCCAATTGGTCGGATCCGATGACCGTCGGGTGACGGCACGGTGAACGACACAAGAAGAGCTTGACGCGGGCGCCGAGCCCCTTCAGAGTGGGGCGTGAATCATTTTGTTTCGCGGTGACCGCCCCCGCCGCCTCACGCATCGGAGAGACATGATCAACCTGACCAGGAGGGCCACGGCGACGATTGCCGCGACGGCCCTGGTGGCGAGCGGCCTCGCCGCCACCACGTTCACCCCCCAGGCCCACGCCGCCATCGGCGAGTGTGTCGCGGGCAGCCCCACAGAGACCGTCACCATCTTCGCGTTCAACGACTTCCACGGCCGGATCATCGACGATTCGAAGTCCCTCACCGACCCCTCCGCCTACCTGGCCGGCCGCCTCTTCACGCCGGTCGAGCAGGCCCGCGCAGCGCGGGGCGATGACAACGTCGCGCTGATCTCCTCTGGCGACAACATCGGCGCCTCCACGTTCGTGTCGATGATCGCCGACGACGCCCCCACGCTCGACGTACTCAACGCGGCCGGCCTCGAGGCCTCCACCGTCGGCAACCACGAGTTCGACAAGGGCTGGAACGACCTGGCCGGGCGCGTCGTGCCCGCGGCTCAGGGCTTCGAGTACCTGGGCGCCAACGTCTACACCAAGGGCACCACGACCGTCGCCGCGCCGATGGAGGAGTACACCGTCCTCGAGAAGGCCGGCATCCGGATCGCGGTGGTGGGCGCGGTGACCAGCGACCTGCCGTCGCTCGTGTCCCCCGCCGGGATCGCGGACCTCACCATCGGCAACCCGGTCGAGGCCATCAACCGCGTGACGGACGACCTGCTTGACGGCGACGAGGCCAACGGCGAGGCCGACGTGGTGCTCGCGTCGCTCCACGAGGGCGCCGCCCTGGCCACCCAGAGCGCGGCGACCAACGCCGACAACAGCGCCGCGTTCGACGAGATCTACCGCGACATCGACCCGCGCGTCGCCGCCATCTTCAACGGTCACACCCACCAGCGCTACACGTTCGACAGCGCCGACGGCCGGCCGATCGTCCAGGCCGGCTCCTACGCCGAGCGGCTCGGGAAGCTGGACCTCGTCGTCGACACCTCGGGCAAGGGCGTGTGTTCGGCCACCGACTCGCTGGTGACCCCGCCCGGAACCTCCGACGAGACGCTGCCCGCGATCCAGGCGATCAACGACATCGCGCGGGCCGCCTACGGCGTCGCGATGGTCCAGGGCGCAGAGGTGGTGGGCGAGACCTCCGCCGCCATCTCCACCGCCGGCACGGGCAACGCCGACACCCGCAACACCGAGTCCCCGATGTCCAACCTGGTGGCGGAGATGTTCCACGAGGTGCTGGGCGGCGGCGACGCCGAGTTCATCGGCATCCAGAACCCCGGCGGCACCCGCGACTCGTTCGACGCGGGAGACGTGACGCTGCGGGAGGCCGCGCTCACCCTGCCGTTCGCGAACTCGCTCTTCACCACGCAGGTGACCGGGGCACAGTTCACGAAGGTGCTGGAGCAGCAGTGGCAGCGCAACGCTGCCGGGTCGGTCCCGTCGCGGCCGTTCCTGCAGTTGGGCCTGTCGAAGAACGTCACCTACACCTACGACGAGTCACTCCCCGAGGGATCGCGGATCACGTCGGTCAGCATCAACGGTGCACCGATCGACCCCGCCGGGCTGTACACCGTCGGTGGCGGCTCGTTCCTCATCACCGGCGGCGACAACTTCCACGAACTCGGCAAGGGCGTCAACACCCGCGATACCGGCAAGACCGACCTCGCGTCCTGGACGACGTGGATCGGCGAGCAGGGCGTGCTATCGCCTGACTACTCCAAGCGCGGCGTGTCGGCCAAGCTCGCGGCCGGCCCACTCGTCGCCGGCCCAACCCCGCTCACCTTCACCTTCGGTCAGCCCCTGGCCGACGGCGTCGCCCCGCAGACCCTCGACATGTTCCTTCTCGGGGGCGACAAGGTCTCCCCCCAGCTGGCCAACACGTCGATCACGGCGTTCATCGGCGACGTCCAGGTGGGCAGCGCGCCCGTGACCGACGGCGTGGCGACCGTCGAGGTGTCGCTGAAGAAGGGCAGCCGCTTCCCCATCACGACGGGGGCGTACACGCTCCGGTTCGAGGTAGCGGAGTCCGGCACCCAGATCTACGTCCCCATCGACGTCGAGTCGAAGCGGCCCGAGAAGAAGCCGCACCCCCTCGGGAAGTGACCCGGCGCTGAGCAGATGGAAGGGGGGCCCGTATTCGTCGGGCCCCCCTTCTTCGTCACTCCTGGCACTCCCGAGGTCCGTGCGCCGACGGGCTTCGCGGATTCTGTTCCTCCAGCGCGACCTCCGGGCCCTCTGGGCCGCATCAGCACCGCCTGGAGGAACTCCTGCCGCATGACGGCCGACGCATCAGCCGGCCAGCGTGGAGACCAGCACCGCCTTGATGGTGTGCATCCGGTTCTCGGCCTGGTCGAACACCACGCTGGCCTCCGACTCGAACACCTCGTCGGTCACCTCCACGCCCTCGATGCCGAACGCGTCCCTCAGTTCTCGCCCCACCGTCGTGTTGAGGTCGTGGAAGGCGGGCAGGCAGTGCATGAACTTCACGTCCGGGTTGCCGGTGGCGCGCATCAGTTCGGCGTTGACCTGGTACGGCCGCAACAGTTCGATGCGCTCGGCCCACACCTGCTTCGGCTCGCCGAGCGACACCCACACGTCGGTGTAGACGAAGTCCACACCCGCCACCCCGGCGGCGACGTCGTCGGTGACGGTGATCCTGGCCCCCGTGGTTTCGGCGAGGCGCCGGGCCTCCGCGACGATCCCGTCGGCGTTCTGCTGGGATGCGGGGGCCACCATCCGCACGTCCATGCCCATGAGTGCGCCGCTGATGAGCAGCGAGTTGCCCACGTTGTTGCGGGCATCGCCGAGGAACGCGAACGCGATCTCCTCGAGGGGCTTGCCGCTGTGCTCGATCATGGTGAGCTGGTCCGCGAGCATCTGAGTGGGGTGCCACTCGTCGGTCAGCCCGTTGTAGACGGGGACGCCCGCATGCGCCGCGAGCGTTTCGACGACCTCCTGCCCGGCTCCCCGGTATTCGATGCCGTCGTACCACCGCCCCAGGACCCGGGCGGTATCGGCGGCGGACTCCTTGTGCCCGATCTGCGACCCGGCGGGATCCAGATAGGTCGTCATGCCCCCCTGCTCGGCCACGGCCACCTCGAACGCGCACCGGGTGCGGGTGGAGGTCTTCTCGAAGAGCAGGGCCACCTTCCTGCCGGCGAGGCGCTGCTCCTCGCGACCCTCGCGCCGCTGCAGCTTGAGTTCCGCGGACAGGTCGAGCAGGCTGCGCCACTCGTCCGGTGTGAAGTCCAACTCCTTGAGGAAGCTGCGTCCGGTCAGGCTCATCGTCGTGGCCTCTCGCTCGTGGTTCAAGAGACCACAGGGTACCCGGGGCGCACGGGTCAGCGTCGGGCGACCGCCATCAGCACGCCGTCGACGGCGGCCTCGATGTCGGCCAGTGTCCGTTCGAAGCCCTCCTCGGGGCCGTACCACGGGTCACCCAGCGGCTCCCCCTTCGGCTTGTCCACGTTGAAGTCGTTGAGGAGAGCGATGTTGGAGGCCCCCGGGGCGATCCGCTGCAGCCTCGCCACGTGCAGGGGCTCGGCAGCCACCACCAGGGTGGCGCCCTTCACGTCGGCCGCCCCGATCTTGCGCGCACGATGACCGGCGGCGTCGTATCCCGCCCGCTCCAGGGTGCGGGCGGCGCGACGGTCGATGGGGTTGCCCTCCTCCTCGCTGGACACCCCGAAGCTCTCGATGCGGACATCGAGCCCGCGCTCCTCAGCCTTGGCGCGCGCGACGCGCTCAGCCATGGGGGAGCGGCAGATGTTGCCCCAGCACACGAAAAGAAGCGTAGCCATATGCCTCACCATACCCACGCGGGTCGGGAACGCCGAGCCGTGCCGGGGTGGGTAGGATGAAGCCCTGTAGCAGGGCGAGTGACGGGGGACGACGGTGCAGATCCTGGTGGTTGACGACGATCAAGCGGTGCGCGATTCGCTCGCCCGCTCGCTCACCTACTCCGGCGACGAGGTGCAGACCGCTGCGGACGGCGTCGAGGCCCTCGCCAAGCTGGTCAGCTACACCCCAGACGCGATCATCATGGACGTGATGATGCCGCGCCTGGACGGGCTGGAAACCACCAAGATGCTCCGCGACGGCGGCAACGACACCCCCATCCTCATCCTCACCGCGCGCGACGCTGTAGGTGACCGCGTGGACGGCCTCGACGCCGGCGCGGACGACTACATGGTCAAGCCGTTCGCCCTCGACGAGCTCCTGGCGCGGCTGCGCGCCCTCACCCGTCGCTCGAAGGCGGCTCCCGAGGCGGAATCGCGGGTCCTCACCTTCCAGGACGTCACCCTCGACACGCAGCACCGTGAGGTCACCCGTGGCGGCCAGCACATCTCGCTGACCCGCACGGAGTTCGCGCTGCTGCAGGTGTTCATGGAGAACCCGCGCCGGGTCATGGAGCGCAACACCCTGCTCAACGAGGTGTGGGGCTTCGAGTTCCCGACGACGGCGAACTCGCTCGAGGTCTATATCGGCTACCTGCGCCGCAAGACGGAGACCGGTGGCCGCCCCCGGCTGATCCACACCGTCCGGGGCATCGGCTACGTCCTGCGTGAAACGCCCCCGTGATCGGGAGCTGGTGGATCCGGCTCAGACGCGGCATCGGCCGCCTTGTCAGTGGACAATCTCTGCAGTGGCGGCTGGCCCTTCTGACCGGGGTCAGCGTGGCGTTGTCGGTGCTGGTCGTCGGCGCCACGTCCTACGGGGTCACCAGATGGTCGATCCTCGAGCAGCTCGACCGCGAGCTCATCGGAGTGGCCCAGACGGCCTCCGGGACCATCGCCTCCAATCTGTTCGACCTGTCCGTCCTCTCGGCGGATCTGCTCGGCTCGTCGAACGGCATCCTCGCGCTCGTCTCCGCTGACGGGGCGCTCAGCCAGGTGCCGGGTCAGACCGTCGTGGTCCCCGCGAGCGCAGAGGAGATCGCGGTGGCGCGGATCCAATCGGGGTCCTCGGCACGCACCATCGATGTGGAGGGCACCTCGTACCGGCTGGTGTCCGTGCCGATGTCAACGGGAGGCAACTTCTACGCGGTGATGTACGGCCGGCCGACAGAATCGCTGGAGTCGACGCTGGGGTCGCTGTGGCTGGCGCTGCTGCTGGCGGGCGCCGCGGGCGTCCTGACCACGACGGTCGCGGCATTGTGGGCGGCACAGGCCGTGCTGGCCCCGGTCCGACGGCTGTCGCAGGCCGTGAAGTCTGTCACCCAGACCGACCAGCTCAACCCCATCCGCATCTACGGCCGCGATGACCTGGGCGAGCTCACCAAGTCCTTCAACCTGATGCTGCGATCCCTGCAGACCTCTCGGGAACAGCAGCGCCAACTGATCGCCGACGCCGGGCACGAGCTCCGCACCCCGCTCACGTCCATGCGCACCAACATCGAGCTGCTGCTCGCCGACGACACCTCAGGGATGCTGCCGGAGGGTGCCCGCTCCGTCATCCTGGGTGACGTGGCCGCGCAGCTCGGCGAGTTCTCCGCCCTCGTCGGGGACCTCGTGGCCCTGACCCGCGACGACCACCTTCAGCGTCCTCACGAGCCCCTCGACATGGCGGAGGTCACGGAGTCCGCCATCGAGCGCGCCCGCCGTCGCGGGCCGACCATCCGGTTCGACGTGACGCTGGAGCCCACCCCGGTGATGGGCGACCCGTCGACGCTGGAGCGGGCCATCACCAACCTGCTGGACAATGCCGTCAAGTTCTCCCCCGCCAACGGCACCATCAGCGTCACCCTGGAGGACGGCACGCTCACCATCGTCGACGAGGGCCCGGGCATCGCCGACGAGGACCTCCCGCTCATCTTCGACCGGTTCTACCGCTCGGACCGCGCCCGGAACACGCCCGGCACCGGGCTGGGCCTCTCCATCGTCGACCACACGGTACGCGTGCACGGTGGGTCCGTCCGCGCCGCCAACGACCCCGAACGCGGAGCGAAGTTCGTCATGCGTCTGCCGATGATCGCCGAGCCGAACGAGGTGCTCCAGTGAGGCTCGCGGCGTGAGGACGGGGTTGACCCCCGCGCAGAGGCGCGGGGTTTCGGTCGGCGTGGCGACAGGGCTGTACGGCCTCTCCTTCGGCGCCCTCGCCGTGGCAGCCGGACTGTCAGTACCGCAGGCCAGCGCGGTGAGCCTGCTCATGTTCACCGGCGGGTCGCAGTTCGCGTTCATCGGGGTGGTCGCGGGTGGGGGCGCGCTGGCATCCGCCACCGCGGCGGCGTCGTTGCTGGGGGTCCGCAACGCCATCTATGGCGTCACCGCCAACGCCCTGCTCAGGCCGCACGGGTGGCGCCGGTTCCTGGCGGCCCACCTCACCATCGACGAGTCCATCGCGACGGCGTCCGCGGCGGAGGATCCGGACGAGGAGCGTCGCGGGTTCTGGGCCGCTGGTGTCGCGGTGTTCGTGCTGTGGAATCTCTTCACGCTGGTGGGGGCGGTCGTGGGCAACGCGCTGGGCGATCCGGCGGCCTGGGGACTCGACGGCGCGGCCGTCGCCGCCTTCCTCGGCCTACTGTGGCCGCGGCTGAAGGGGCGCGACCCGATCGCGATCGCGGTGGTGGCCGCCGTCGTCACCGTTGCCGTGGCACCCCTGGTCCCGGCCGGGATCCCGATCATCGTGGCCGCGGGCGTCGCGGTGGGGCTGACCGTGGTTCAGCAGCGGCGCCGGACCTCCCACTCGCCTGCTGCGCGGGGAGGACACCGATGACGCTCTGGCTGTGGATCCTCGCCGCGTGCGCCATCGCGTACGCCACCAAGCTGATCGGTTACCTCGTTCCCGAGCGCTGGCTGGAGAACCCCTGGGTGTCCACCCTCTCGCACGGCGTCACAGTCGGACTCCTCGCCTCGCTGGTTGCGCTCAACACGTTCGTGGCCGGGACGGCCATCACCCTCGATGCCCGCATCGTCGCGCTGGCGGCCGCGGCCGTCGCACTCGTGTTCAAGGCGCCGTACCTCCTGGTGGTGATCGTCGGCGCGGCCGCCGCCGCCCTGGCGCGCCTGGGCGGGCTTGCGTGAACCAGCCCCTTGTCGAGGCACGGTCTGCAGGGAGGGCAAATGGCGGCCGGTGGAGCGGTTCCGCTGGGGTGGAGTCGTCGCTGTCGGCGTAGAGGGTGCCCGCGGAAGCGGGACGCGAGTGCGAAGGTCCACGCTCAGCGCGTGGACCAAAGGGTGCCACTGCGGGCATGTTTCCGCGCCGCGTGGTTCGGCACCTGAAGGTGGCAGGGGCCCGATGCGCGGGAACGTGCCGGCAGTGGCGGTGGCCTATGGCCGCGTTTGAGCGTGGGGCGGCACTGGGGGCCCGTCTCCGCGGTGGAGGGTGGGGTTCACCACCTCACAGTTCAGCAAGCAAGCAGTTCGTTCTGCTCGCAGTTCGTCTCCGGCTGAGAATTACACCCGAGTAACTTGTTCACACCTGTGGATAACACTGTGGACGCGCGTGATGGCAGGGCTCGATGACCCCTGCGAGTTCTTGACCTCCGGGAGTCCCCCGCTGTGAGAGAGGGAGTTGACAGCTGCCCATCTGGCACAGTGGTCGAATGGCGCTACCTCCCCTGCCCCACCCGCACCTCATCACGCTCCGCATCCTGGCCACCCTCGTGCTCAGCTGCCTGATCGGCCAGGCCGGATGGGCATCGGCCTTCCTGGGGGGCCAGAGCGGCTACCGGACCCATCACGAAGTCGGCGCCCTTGTCACGCTCGTGGTCACCGTCGTGGCTGCCGTCGTCTACGTCGTGCTGCGCCGTTCCGCAGGCGTGGTGAATGTGGTGCTCGCCGTGGCGATGGCACTCCTGGTCAGCATCCAGTACCTGCTGGGCAGCGCAGGCACCACCTCGGCCCACATCTTCGTGGGGGTTCTGTCGGTCATGCTCGCCACGGCTCTGACCTCGTGGACGTATCGGCACGCCATGCCACGTGCCTCCTCCTGACCGGGGCCGGAACCGCCGCCCGGCTCCAACCGGAATGCCCGGGGACGCCTGCGTTCGGCGCTGCGGCGGTACGCTGCAGATGTCCAACGAAGGACGCAGTACACCAGTCGAGGAGCTGAATGATGGCATCCGTCGAGAACGATCTCGCCCGGATCAAGGGAATCGGCCCCAAGTACGCCGAACTGCTCAAGAGCATCGGGGTGGACTCGGTCAAGGAACTGAGGCATCGCAACCCTGAGCATCTCAAGGAGATGATCGAGACCCGGCACGGTCCCGTCATCGGGCTGTCGGTGGCCGAGTGCACGGACTGGGTCACCCAGGCAAAGGCGCTCGACGTCTGAGGCTCCCCAGGCGGCGGGTCACGGCAGCCGCGGAGCGCGGCCCGGGAGCGTCAGCGTCGCACTGAGGCCGCCGAGTTCGGAGTCACCCAGGACGACGTCGCCGCCGTGATCACGCGCGATCTCGCGGGCGATGGCGAGCCCGAGTCCGCTGCCCCCCGCCTCGCGCTCGCGGGCCTCATCCAGGCGGACGAACCGCTCGAACACCCGCTCGCGGTCCCCTGCCGCGACCCCCGCGCCGTCATCCTCGACCACCACGCTCCCCTCCGTGACCGTGACCCGGACGGCGCTCTGCGCGTGCCGCACGGCGTTGTCCACCAGGTTGCGAACCACGCGACCCACGGCTGCCGCATCCACGCGCGCCGCACCGCTGCCGCGGATTTCGACGGCCACATCCGGGCGAGCCACGCCGACGGCATCGGCGGCGATACCCGCCAGGTCCTCCTCGGAACGCCGCGCAGGCGCGGCACCGACCCGTGCCAGCAGGAGCAGGTCATCCACCAGTGCCTGCATCCGCAGCACCTCGGGCCCCAGGTCCGCCGCCAGCTCCGCACTGGAGATGGCCTCAGGATGCGACCGCGCCACCTCGACGCTGGCCCGCAGCGACGAGATGGGCGACCTCAGCTCGTGCGCCGCGTCCTCGACGAAGGCGCGCTGCCTGGCCGACGCCCGTTCGAGCCGGTCCAGCATCTCGTTCAGCGTCCGGGCGAGCGCGCCCAACTCGTCATCGGCCGACGGCACGGGCAGGGCCCCTGGCCCACCCTCGCGTGCGACGCGGGCCGCCGCGCTCCGCAGCTCCTCGACCGGCCGCAGCGCCCGCCCCAGCGCCAACCAGATCACGCCGGCCAGCAGCAGGGTCAGCGTCGGCACCACGCCGACCAGCGACACCCGCAGCGCGTTCAGCACTCCCTCGACGTCGCGCAGCGGCAGCGCCACCACCACCGAGACGGGCTCACCCCTCCAGGTGGCCGGGAGGACGGCCAGCCGCGCCCGCTCGTCGTAGGCCGTCCGCAGGGTGCCGCGGCCCTGACCCAGGAGCCGTTCCAGATCGCCGGCGCCGATCACCGGGAGAGTCCGGCTCGCGGAGGCCGAACTCGCCACCACCAGACCCGATCCGTCGAGCACCTGCGCGATCTCCCCCGCCTCGGTCACCGGCAGCGGATCAGGCAGCCTGTCGTCGAGGGCGAGCCGCGCGACCGTCTCCGCCCGGGCCATGGCCACGTCGTCGAGAGCCGCGACCCTGCTCGCCGAGACCACCCCCGACAGGACGACGGCGCCCAACGCCAAACCCACGCCCAGCAGGCCCGCCGTGACGAGCGTGAGCCGGAGCCGCAGGGACAGCCCGCCCCACCGTCGGCCGGCCACAGTCACCCCGCCACGCGATAGCCCGCGCCCCGCACGGTCACGACAGCGTCGCGCCCCAGCTTCCGGCGCAGGTAGCCGACGTAGACCTCGACGACGTTGAGGTCCTCACCCGTCCCGTCCCAGACGTGATCACGCAGCTCGACCTTCCCGACGACGCGATCCCCGTGCCGCATGAGGTACTCCAGCAGCGCGAGCTCCCGGGTGGTGAGGTCGACGGGCTCCCCGCCCAGCCGCACCGCCCGCGCCGCGGGATCCAGCTCCAGGGAGCCGATGCTGAGCACAGCGGGCCGCGCTTCGGCGGGCCGCCGGACGAGTGCCCGCAGCCGAGCCACGAGCACCACGAAGGAGAAGGGCTTGGTGAGGTAGTCGTCGGCACCGAGGTCGAGGGCGTCCGCGACGTCGTGCTCGCCGTCCTTGGCGCTCAGCATGAGCACGGGCGTCCACACCTTCCGCTCCCGGAGGGCGGCCACCACCGCGTAGCCGTTGCGCCGCGGAAGCATCACGTCGAGGACGATGGCGTCGTAGTCGCCGTGCGTGGCCAGCGACAGGCCCGTGTCGCCGTCGTGGGCCGTGTCGACGGCGAACCCCTCTGCCGCCAGGCCGCGCTGGAGCGTGCGCGTGAGTCCGCGCTCGTCGTCGACCACCAGTACCCGCACTCCCCCATCCTGCCACCGGCCCGCACAACCCCGACGACGCTCTCAGCGTCCTCTCAGCGGGGCTCGTCTACCGTGGACGCATGACCGAACGACGCTCCCTTCTCCGCTCCCCGTGGGTCGCCCCGATCGCGGTGACCTCCGCGGTCGCCGTGGGCATCCTGGCGCAACCGCTGTTCGCCGCCGGCGAAGCCAGCGACCTGCCCGAGTTGTCCGCCGAGGAGCTCGTGGCCCGGGTCCTGGAGTCCGAGCCGCAGGCCATGTCCGGCACCGTCGTGCACACGGCGCGGCTGGGGCTCCCGGACCTCCTCTTCACCGAGGCCAGCGGCGCGGACCCCATGAGCCTGCTGGGCGGAAGCTCCACCCTCCGGCTCTGGACGGACGGAGAGCAGCGCTCGCGCGTCGCCCTCCTCGGCACCATGTCCGAGTGGTCCGTCGTCACCGACGGCCCAGAGGTATGGACCTATTCGAGCACCGACGACGAGGTCGTCCACTACAGCGTCAGCGACGCGGACCGCGCGCGCCTCGAAGCGATGAGTGAGCAGGCCCGCGAGGAGGCGCTCGCCCGTAAGGCCGAGCTGCCCACCCCCCAGGAGGCGGCCGCTGAGGCGCTGGCCAAGATCGACGAGTCCTCCAGCGTGCGCGTCGACGCCCAGACCACCATCGCCGGGCGCGACGCCTACCAGCTCATCGTGACCCCGGACACCGACGGCACCCTCGTGGACCGCGTCGTGCTCGCCGTCGACGGCGAGACCATGACGCCGCTGCGCGTGCAGACCTGGAGCACCCTGGACGAAACCGCCCCCGCCCTCGAAGTGTCCTTCACCGACATCGACTTCACCGCACCCAACGATTCGGTCTTCGCCTTCTCACCGCCCGCGGGTGCCACCACGCGCGACGTCGTCGTGCCCATCCCCGCCGAGGGAACGGAGATGCCCGCCCACGAGATGGCAGAGGGCGCGCACGAGAAGCCCACGGTGCACGGCACCGGCTGGGAGACCGTCATCGAGCTCACCGGCGTCGACATGGCCGCCCTGCTCGCCGAGGACCCCACGGCCGTCGGCGGCCTGCCGGAGGACTTCACCGGCTCCGAGGAGGCGAAGGACCTCATGGAGGAGTTCAAGCCCGAGCACGGCGGCGGCATGGATCTGGACACCGGTGCGCTCTTCGAGCAGCTCACCACCGAGGTTCCCGAGGGTCGCCTGCTCAGCTCCACGCTGCTCAGCGTCCTGGTGACCGACGACGGGCGCGTCCTCGTGGGCGCCGTTCCCGCCGAGACCCTGCGCGCGATGGCGTGAGCGCCCCTGCGATCCGCACCGAGGGACTGACGAAGCGGTTCCGGTCCGGGCAGGTCGCGGTCGACGGGATCGACCTCGTCGTGCCCACCGGGTCCGTCTACGGTTTCCTCGGCCCCAACGGTTCCGGGAAGACCACCACCATTCGCATGCTGCTCGGGCTGGTGCGGCCCACCGCCGGCGCGGCCTGGCTCCTGGACCAGCCCATGCCCGATGCCGGCGGCACCGTCCTCCCGCAGGTCGGTGCACTGGTCGAGGGCCCGGCCTTCCACCCCTATCTCAGCGGCAGGGCCAACCTGGTGCGGCTGGACGCCTGCGACGCGACGGCGGATCCCGCCACATCCCGGGCCCGCATCGACACGGCCCTGGACCGCGTCGGCCTCACCAATGCCTCCCGCAAGCTCTACCGGCAGTACTCCCTGGGGATGAAGCAGCGGCTCGGGCTCGCCGCCGCCCTGCTTCGCCCGCGCAGGCTCCTGGTCCTCGACGAGCCCACCAACGGCCTCGACCCCCAGGGCACCCGCGAGGTGCGCCACCTCATCCGGGAACTCGCCGGGGAGGGCGCCACCGTGCTGGTCTCCTCTCACCTTCTGGCGGAGATCGAGCAGGTGTGCACCCACATCGGCATCATGGGCCAGGGCAGGCTGCTGGCCCAGGCCGAACGCAGCGAGCTCGCCGCCGACGACGACTCCCGCCTCGTCGTCACCACCACGGCGGACAGCATGACCGCTGCAGCTGAGGTGCTGGCATCGCTCGGCCTCGAGGAGGTCCGGGCCGACGGCGTGGAGGTGCGGGCCCGCCTGGGAGCCGTACCCCCGGGGCGCGTCTCGGCGGCCCTCGTGCACGCCGGCATCGACCTGGTGGGCCTCGAGGTCCGCCGTCGCAGCCTGGAACAGCTGTTCGTGGAACTGACGGGGGAGGGCTTCGATGTCGCGCGCTGAGGGCTCCTTCGGCCGGCTGCTGCGCAGCGAGCTCCGCCTCCTCTTCGGCAGACGGCGCACGCTGGCCCTCCTCGCCGGGCTCGGCGCAGTGCCACTGCTGCTCTCCGTCGTCCTGTTCATCGCCCAGGGCTCGGGCCTGGAGGGACAGGGGCCCGGCTTCATCGGCCGCGTGACCGGCAACGGGCTGTTCCTCGTCGTCGCGGCACTGTTCATGTGCCTGCCGTTCCTGCTCCCCCTCACCATCGGGATCACGGCCGGCGACTCGATCGCCGGCGAGGCGCAGGCCGGCACACTGCGCTACCTGCTGACCCTTCCCGTGGCACGGACCCGCCTCCTGGTGGCGAAGGCGCTCGTGGCCCTGGCCTTCGCGCTGGCGGCGGTGCTGGTGATCGCCGTCATGGCGCTCGCGGCAGGCGGGGCCTTCTTCGGGCTGACCGAGATGACGCTCCTGTCCGGCTCCACCGTCTCGCTCGGTGATGGGATGGCGCGGATGCTGGGTGTCGCGGCGTACGTGGCGTTGTCGCTGACGGGACTGGTGGCGGTGGGGGTGTTCTTCTCCACGCTCACCGAGGTCCCCGTCGGGGCGATGGCGGCCACGACCGTGGTGGCCGTGGTGTCCACGGTGCTGGACTCCCTACCCCAGCTCGCGGCCATCCACCCATACCTGTTGACCCATCACTGGTTCGACTTCGCGGAGTTCCTCCGGATCGAAGTGGACTGGGGCGTCCTCGGCTCTGGACTACTCGTGCAACTGGGCTGGGTTGCGGTGTTCGCGTCGCTGGCGTGGGCACGGTTCCGGTCCGCCGACGTGACCTCGTGACCTCCCCCTGCGGTGATCGTTCCTCCAGGCTGACTCTCGGGCCCTCATCGCCCCTGAGCCCCTGACTGGAGGAACATTGTCCGCAGGGTGCGGTCCGGACCATCGCATAAGGTCTAGGTGTCCGCTCGCAAGGAGGCCCCATGGCGCACGTTCCCCTCACTCCCGTGACCCTCGGCGCCTCGCGCCTAGGTGAGCGCCCCGACGGCCAGTCGCTGGCCGACGCACTGCTCTCGTCCCCGCTGGGCAACGTCGACACCAGCAACAACTACGCCGGCGGCCGCAGCGAGCAGATACTCGGCGCCGCCATCCAGCGCGCCGGAGGGCTCCCCGAGGGCAAGCTCGTGTTCTCCAAGGCGGACCTTCACCCCGACACCGGGGTGTTCGATGCCGACCGCGTGCGCCGCTCGCTGGAGGAGTCGCTGACGCGGCTCGGGCTGGACCGGCTGCCGCTCTACCAGTTCCACGATCCGTTCACGGTCACCGTCGACGAGGCGCTCGCCGCGGACGGACCCGTCGAGGCGCTGGTGCAATTGCGGGACGAGGGCGTGATCGGGGCGATCGGCGTCGCCTACGGTCCGCTGGCCGAGACACGGGCCTACGTCGAGACCGGCCTGTTCGACGTGGTGCTCAACCACAACCGCTACACGCTCGTCGACCGCTCGGCCGAGCCGGTGTTCGAACGGGCGCGGGAGTTGGGCATGCAGGTGTTCAACGCAGCGCCGTTCGGCGGCGGGACGCTGGCCAACGGCGAGCGCACCTACGGTTATCGCACCATGCCTGGCGATTTCGCCGCCCACATCGACCGGGTCCGCGGCCTGGCCCGGGGCGCGGGCGTTGACCTCGCCGCGGCCGCGCTGCAGTTCTCGCTTCGGAGCCGACTGGTGGACACGACGGTGGTGGGCATCCCATCCCTCGAGCGCCTCGACGCGTTGGCGGGCCTCATCGCGGCAGAGGTGCCGGAGGAGTTCTTCGCCGCCGTCGAGGCGCTCGGTCCGCCGCCCGCGAGCGGCCAGGACTGAGGGCTGGGGTCAGGCGGCCAGATCAGAGGCGTCGACGGCGCCGGCCAGCTCGTCGGACAGGTTCAGGAGTTCCGCGACCTTCTCGGCGCCGGCGGTCACTTCACCGGACATCGTGAGGTCCGTGTTGAACACCAGGCCGGTGGTACCGACCACAGTGGCCTTGAGGTTCTGCATCAGCTGGGTCAGCGCGGTCGTGGCGCGCTGTCCGCCGCCGAAGCCGTAGCCGACGAGCGCCATCGGCTTGGCTTCCCACTCGGCGAAGAGGTAGTCGACGGCGTTCTTCAGCGGAGCGGGGAAGAACCCGTTGTATTCGGGCGTGACGACGACAATCGCGTCGGCGGCGTCGACGGCGGCCTTCCAGGCCAGCGTGTGCGGCTGGGTGTAGACGCCGGAGCCCGCCGGGGCATCCTCGTCGATGAAGGGAAGGTTGATCTCGGCGAGGTCGAGTGTGGTGACGGACCAGTCTGAGCTGAGGGCTTCTGCCACCCATGAGCTGACGTGCCCACCGATGCGCTGCGGACGGGTTGACGAGACGATGATCGAGAGATTCTTCACAGTTCAACTATGACACATTTAACTTGACGTTTCAACTACATGCCGGGCGCGAGATTCAACCGCCCGGCTGACGGAGCACCCGAGCAGGCTCCCCAGATCCAGGCCGTCGGCACTCTTCACGACGCGCTCGCTCGTCAATGCCCAGCAAGCTCCGCCATCAGATCTCAAACCGTCGGCTCGCCCACCACGGCCCTGCCTGTTCTTCCGATTTGCGCCAGCCTACGCACCCCCGCCGACACGACGGTGGGACGGACACCGCAGTGCCCGCCCCACCTGTCCTGAGGGACTAGCGCACGATCACGGCACCGGGGTGCCGTCGACCGTCAGGGTCCAGTTCTGGTCGAAGAAGTCGACGGGGTCGATCGTGCCCTTGTCGACCGCCCAGTCGATCAGCAGCTGGCGGATCTCTCGCATCTCGTTGTACACCACCGGTGCCGTCGAGATGTGGGGGAAGTTGCCGCCACCGCTGCGTCGGTAGTTGTTCACCGCCACGACGAACTGCTCGTCCGGGGCCACAGGCGTGCCGTCGGCATGGGTGAGGTCCTCGATCCGCGAACCGACCGGCTGGCTGAGGTCGATCTCGTAGTCCACTCCGGCGATGATGTCGTAGTTGTAGTCCCACACCTGCTGGCCGTTGTGGACCACCGAGGTGTGCTCGTCGGCGTCGAACGTCGCGCCGGGGGCGACGGTGCCGAAGTACTTCGCCGAGTACTCGAGGAAGTCCTTCACCTGGGCTCCGGTCAACACGACCGCCTCGAGCGTGTTGTCGTAGATGTAGAGCCCCGCCATGTCGCGGATGGTCACGTCGCCTTCGGGGAACACCGCCGTGCGGCTGAAGGGGGCGGCGATGGACAGCACCGGCAGATCCGCATACGCGCCTCCGGCCAGGGCGCCCTGGACGGTCTCGGTCTGGACCATCTGGATGTAGTCGATGATGGCGGTGTCGCGGTAGCGGGACTCGGTGGCGGGCAGCTCCGACACCGACTGGGCGATGACGGTGTTGACGTAGCCGACGGTCGTCTCGTGCGCGTCGGAGACGGCCTCGACGACGACAGGGTCCTCATCGACGGAGCTGCTGAGGATCGCCTCGGCCTCGGCACCCACCACATCCCACTGGCCGCGGACCTTCTGCAGGTCGATGGTGACGTCAGAGACGCTCTGCCCCCAGAACATGGGCTGGGTCAGCAGCACCTGTTCGCCGGTGACCTCGTTGGTGACGAACTTCTCGGCGGCGTCGACGCGGTGGGTGTGGCCGACCACCATGACGTCGATGCCGGGCACCTGCTCGGCGATCTGGTCGGAGGGGTTCTCCTCCCCCAGGCCGGTGGAGGTGTCGTAGCTGGACTGTCCGATGCCCGCGTGGCTGAGCACCACCACGACGTCGGCGCCGGCGGCCTTGACCTCCGGAACCCACTTCTCGGCGGAGGTGACCATGTCCTCGATGGTCACCCTGCCCTCAAGGTGTCCCTTGTTCCAGATCATGGAGCCCGGGGTGGTGAGGCCGAGGATGCCGACCTTGACGGGCTTGTTCCCCAGCTTCTTCGTGATGATGGTGTAGGGCTGCAGCAGCGGCTCGCCGGTGGCCGTGTCGATGACGTTGGCGGCCAGAACGGGGAACTCGGCGTCGTCGACGTAGGCGTCGAGCAGGTCCAGGCCGTAGTCGAACTCGTGGTTGCCCGGCACCTGGGCGTCGTAGCCGATGGCGTTGTAAGCGGTCGCCATGGGGTGCTCGGCGCCCGTCTCTGTCACCGGCTCCTGCTTGGCGAAGTAGGTGGTGAGCGGTGTGCCCTGCAGCGCGTCGCCGTTGTCGACGACGATGACGGTCTCGCTGCCCCGCTCGTCGCGCACGTCGCCGACGATGGTGCTGACGGCACTCAGCCCGACCTTGTCCCCCTGGGCGTCCCTGTACGGCGCGTCGGTGAAGTAGTCCCAGTTCTGGACCCGGCCGTGCATGTCCGTGGTGGCCAGCAGCGTGAGCTGGGCGGTCTGCTCGCTGCGCCGGCCGGGTGCCGCGTCCGCGGGCACCGTGGTGACGAGAAGTCCGCCGGCCAGCGCCAGAGAGGCAGCCGCGGCCACCGCGCTCCGGAGGGGATGGTTTCGCATGATCACTCCTTGTGGATGTGGGTTCACAAGGACGCTAGCCCGCGATGGTTACGAGCGGGTGGCCTGGGGATGACCTGCGGGTGGCGCGCAGGCGGCCGCCGTGGGTCAGGGGGTGCCGCCGCGGAGGCCGCTGAGCAGCTCGGCCCAGGAGGCCGCGAGGTCGCCGTCGGGGGTCCACGCACCCTCGTAGACCCAGGAGCCCGCCGCGATCCGGATCCGCAGGTCCTGGTCGACGGGGTAGGTGAGGGGGTCTCCGTACTGGTTGTACAGCACCAGGTAGGGGGACCCTTCCGGGATGGACCATGAATCCTCCGGCACGGCGGTGGCCTGCGAGAGGGCAAGCACCAGATCACCGGGAAGTTCGCGCTGGATCCACCCGTCACCGTCCGCCGCGTCCGCCGGTAGTCCGCAGACGAAGCCCCGGTAGAGGGAGCCGCGCTCGACGGTGGCGACGGAGTTGAGACCGACGACGGCGGCCGCATCGGTGCAGAGGTCGACGTCGTCGGTGAACGGCATGGGCTTCTCGTCGCGCTGGGCCGTCCACATGGGCAACAGGTCCTGCAGCAGCTGGGCGCCGCCCGTGCGGGATCCCCATCCGCCGACCCATTCACAGTTGACCGTCTCGGCCGACACGACGCGCCTGGTGCCGTCGGGGTAGTCGAGCGCCAAGTGGAAGGTGAGCCCGCCCATCTCGGTGCAGGCGTCGAAGTTGGCGGCGGGGAGGCTGTTGACGGCCTCGACGACCCGGTCCGGCTCCGTGGTCAGAGGTTCGATGGGGCCCACCCCGCCGAACGTCTCCCACTTGTCACCGCACAGCCAGACGCGGGCAACGCCGTCGGGAAGATCCTCGGTGGCGGGCAGGTCCTGCGGCGTGAGGTCCCCGGACTGGATGGCATCGCAGACCGTGGACACGAGGCCCTCGCCGCGTTCGTCGGGCAGGGGCGCGACGGGGCTGGGCGTGGTGGGGGTGGGGCCGCCGTCGGGGCCCTGCGCCTCGACGATCCTGGCCTCCAGGGCGGGGTCCAGCGGACCCCAGAACCGACGCTGGGTGCCGTCGTCCCACCAGTAGAGGCCGGCTCCCCGGCCGGCGTCGCGGTGCAGCGAGACGGGGTCTCCGCCAGGAGTGAGCAGGACGAGATCCGGAAGCGGGATCTCGCCGCGCTCGTCTGTGCCGGACAGCCCGCTGCCGCCGCGGATCGCGTCCAGGAGATCGGCCGTCAGGTCGGCGTCGAGGTCGACGACGGTCCCATCGGCCCGGCACGTGACCGCGCGGGTGAGGTCGGCCGGATCGAGCGGCCGATACACCGATGCGGGCGCGGTGCTGCATAGCGAATCGGTGCCGGTATAGGTGAAGCTGGTCTGCTCGCGCTCGGCCTTCCACAGCTCGCGTAGCTGCGCCAGGTAGCCGGCACCGTCCCCCCGGAAGGTCTCGAACATGTTCGTGGTGTCACGCAGGTCCCCGCAGCCGGCGATCCGCATGGACCGGTGGGCGCCGTCGGGATACTCGACGACGACGGTGTAGTCCAAG
Organism: Tessaracoccus pujii; assembly: GCF_055326215.1. NCBI lineage: Bacteria > Bacillati > Actinomycetota > Actinomycetes > Propionibacteriales > Propionibacteriaceae > Tessaracoccus > Tessaracoccus pujii. The sequence goes on from NZ_JBUZNP010000006.1 coordinate 234,278, forward strand.
GGATTGGGCATGCAGTCCAGGACCCCCTCGGACTTGTCCAGGGCATTGAACGCGGCCACCGCCTCAGCGGCGTGCGCGACGAGGGGGTCCGGCGCGCCGACGAGGACCTGGGACGCGCCGGTGTCCGAGCGCCCGCACAGCCAGACTTTGGTGGCGCCGTCGGGGAGGTCGCCGTCGAGGAGCGGGAGTGCGCCGGTGAGGGGGTCGTCACACGCGTCGGGAACGAGCGGGACCGCGACCGAGGGCTGCGGGCTGGGTGTGGCGAGGACCACCGAGGGCGGCGAGATGAATTGGAGCGCCAGCGGTGCGGCAAGGGCGGCGACCGCGACGACGGCGGCCGCCGCGACCCCCGCGCGGCGCGTCCGCGCACGGCTGCGCGCGTTGGCGGCCCACCCGCGGGTGCTGGGCCGGGGGGGCACTGCGGCGCGCAGGGCGTCGGGCAGCTCGTTCTCGTTCATGACAGGTCCTCCGGATCGAGGTAGGGAGAGGTGCGCAGGGCGGCGAGCCCGCGGCTGACGTGGGAGGTGACGGTGCCCTCGGGGATGCCCAGCAGCTCCGCGACCTCGCGGGTGGGGCGGTCCTCGAAGTAGCGCAGCACCAGGACGGTGCGTTGGAGGCGCGGGAGGCGGGCCAGGGCGCGGCGGAGGTCGGTGGCCGGGGCAGGGTCGCGAAGGGGCGACGGCGTGTCGGGCGGGCTGTCCGACGGCACCTCGGAGCGCCACTGCAGGCGGCGCCACCACGACACGAAGGTGCGGTACATCGTCGTGCGGACGTAGGCCTCGAAGTGGTGGTCGTTGTCGAAGGAGTCGTAGCGCCCGTAGGTCTTCGACAGCGCCGTCTGGACGAGGTCCTCCGCGTGTTGGGCGTCGCCGGTGAGCAGCCAGGCGGCTGCCCAGAGCTCACCGCCGCGGGCCGCGACATACCTGTCGAAGCCGCCGGCCGTCACCTCGACCGCGTGGTCCATCACTGCCTCCATGCTCTGTAGACGCGGTGGGGGGTGGGTTTCACTGCATCTGGGATCAGGGAACCAGACCTCACCGGTCACCGGGCTGAATCACGCCCGAAGTGCCCCGTCCACCGTCCCGCCGGCGGACCGGCGGATGGTTGAGCCGGACACGGCTCTCGAGGGACGGCGACGAGCCGGACACGGCTCTCGACGAACTGCCACGAGCCGGATCTGAGCCTCGACACCGAAACAGCCCAGTTTGAACGATCCCTTGCTCTGCGAGACCCAGATCCGGCTCAACGCATCAGCGGGCCGCGAGGCGGTCCCGGACCTGCTTGCGCAGCACCTTCCCCAACATGGACTTGGGCAACTCGCCGACCACCACGACCTCGCGCGGCACCTTGTACGCCGCCAGGCGGTCGCGACACCAGGTCCGCACCGCCTCCGGGTCGACGGTGGCGCCGGGCCGCGCGACGACCTCCGCCACCACGCGTTCACCCCCACCCGCCAACGCCAGGCCGACGACGGCGGCGTCGTCGATGTCCTCGTGCGATCGCAGCACCGCCTCCACCTCCGTCGGCGACACGTTGAACCCGCCGGTGATGATCAACTCCTTGACCCGGTCCACGACGGTGGTGAAGCCGTCCGCGTCGACCGTGACGAGGTCGCCTGTGCGCAGCCAGCCGCCGGGGAGGAGCACCGCGTCGGTCTCCTCCGGCGCGTTCCAGTAGCCCTGGAACACCTGCGGGCCGGCTAGCAGCAACTCGCCGCGCTCGCCGGGTGTGACCTCGCGGGTCGGGTCCTCAGGTTGCACCACGCGCATCAGCGTGCTCGGGAACGGGACACCGATCGTGCCGGTGCGGCGCGACGGGTGGAACGGGTTGCCCAGCGCCACCGGCGCGGTCTCGGTCAGGCCGTACCCCTCGACGAGGAGGCCGCCGGCCACGCCCTCCCAGAGGTCGACGATGTCGTCGGTCAGGTTCATCGCTCCGGAGATGCAGAACCTGGCCGACTTCAGGCTGACGCCGCGTTCGAGCGCCCGCCGCGCCGTCTTCTCGTAGATCGGCGGGACGGCGCAGTACACCGTCGGCGGTGTGCTGCGGGCGGCGTCGAGCACCATGTCCGCGTCGAAGGTGGGAAACAGCACGATCCGGGCACGCTTGAGGATGCCGAAGGTCAGGTACAGCGTCATGCCGAACGCGTGGAACATGGGCAGGACGGCGTAGATGACCTCGCGGCCGTCGACGGCGTCATGCATCCACGCGGCCCCCTGGAGCGCGTTGGCGTACAGGTTGCGGTGGGTGAGAACGGCGCCCTTGGCCCGGCCCGTGGTGCCGCTCGTGTACTGGATGACGGCCACGTCGTCGAGGGTCGGTCTGGGGTGGTCGCGGGAGATCGGTGTCGCGGCGAGGAGGTCCTCCCAGGGCGTGGTCCCGGGCGCGCGCTGGTGGAGCCTGTCGCGCGTGGCGCGCAGCTTCGGCACCGGCAACTGCAGGGCAATCCGCTTGACGAGGGGAAACGCGCGCAGCAGGTTGACCGCGACGATGTGCTCCACCTCGATGTCTGCCGGCTGCTCCTGGATCTTCGCCACTGCCGCGTCCCACGCGATGACGACGCGGGCACCGTGGTCCTCGAAGAGGTGCCTGAGCTCACGAGCGGTGTACAGCGGATTGTGTTCGACGACGATCCCGCCCAACCGCAGCACCGCGTAGAACGCGACGACGTGCTGCGGGCAGTTGGGCAGGATGAGAGCCACCCTGTCTCCTGCCCGCACGCCGAGCCGGTGCAGGCCCTCCGCGGCGCGGCGGATCTGCTCTCCCAACGCCCGGTAAGTGGTCTCGCGCCCGAAGAACTGCAGCGCCACGTCGTCGCCGCCGCGCTCCACCGCGTCCTCGCACATCTCCACCAGCGAGGTGGCCGGAAGGTCGATGGAGGCCGGGACCCCCGGCTGGTAATGCTTCACCCAGGGGCGTTCGTCGGTCATGGCCTCATCCTGTCACTGCCCGCGACAGGTCCACCGCCGCCCCCCGGCCGGCGGTTCAGCCAGGCCCGGCTCAGGCGGTGTGGCCGTCCAGGCGGAACCCGATCTTCAGTCCCACCTGGTAGTGGGCCACCTTGCCGTCGGCGATGTGTCCGCGGATCTCGGTGACTTCGAACCAGTCGAGGTGCTTGAGCGTCTCGGACGCCCGCGAAACGGCGCCGTCGATGGCCTGCTGCAGGCCCTCGCTCGAGGTGCCGACGATCTCGGTCACCTTGTAGGTGTGGTCACTCATGAGAGAACTCCCTTGTTCGCCGGATGCCCCACGCACCCGTCGTCCCACAATAAGCGACCTGCTCCGCGGCTGCTGGTCAGCCGTCGAGGTCCATGTCCCCGGCGAAGTGCCGGTACTGGCTCTTCTCGGTGTGCATCGCCCACAGCCGCTCGGCCAGGACGAGCGGGTCCTTCCGAGGGTGCCCCACGATGATGCCGCCGGGGATGATCAGCTGGGCCACATGGATCTTGTCCGGCGCCAGGGCGTCGTGCAGCATCTGGCCCAGCGCCGACTCCCCCGCGAACGCCACCGACGTGCCGGCGAACTTCGCCACCGGCCGGACGGCGCTGCCGCCGTTGACCAGCAGCACTGTGCCGCCGCCCCGGAACCGCATGTGCTGCATCACGTGGTGGACCGCTACGAGCGGCCCGTAGACGGAGAACTCGATGGCGGGCTGAAGGTCCTCCACGGTGGTCTCGAGCACCGGGCGCAGGAATTCCTTCGCCGGGAGCGGGCTGTACTGCAGCACGTCGATGGGGCCGAGGTCTGCCGCGGCGTCGTCGAGCGCGGAGCGAAGGGCGTCGTGGTCGCGGACGTTGGCCGCGTAGCCGCGGGCCGTGATCCCCTCTGTCGCCAGCTCTTCGGCCACGACGTGAACGCGCTCGGCGGTGCGGGAGATGAGCGCCACGGAGAAGCCCTCCTTCGCGAACCGACGGGCTACTGCCGCACCAAGGCCGGAACCGGCACCGATGATGGCCAGTGTGGGCATGGTCTCCTCCTGGGGTCGAGGGTCATCGCTGACCTATACCCCCCACCCTATCCACACGGTGGCGCTGGCGGCACCACTGACGCCTGAGCGGAGTCACGCGTCACGGGATCCTGCTCAAGCCGGGTAACCTGGCACTTCTATGGATCTCCGCGGCGTTGACTGGGTCCGGGGATTCCCCGACGACGAACTCAAGCGCGTTTTCGGCGCCGCCACATTCTTCCGTGGGAAGAGCTACCAGGAGTTCAACCGCGTCAAGGACCTCGAGGCCGACGACGAGGTCCTCAGTGCCCTGGTCACCGGCTCCGCTAACCAGGTGTACGCCGTCGAGATCCGTCGGGGGACCCGCGGGCTCGTCACGTGGTGTTCCTGCCCGATGCGCGCGGGCTGCAAGCACGTCGTCGCGACCATCCGGTCCGCGAGATCCAGCCTCAAGGAAGTAGCCGCGACCCCCTCGTGGGAGCGCCAGCTCGGCCAACTGGTGCACCTCGAGAGCGGCAGCGAGGCCACCGGCCGGGCGATGGCGCTCGAGTTCTCACTGCCCAGCACGCAGTACGGTCCCCTGCCGTCGCGGGTCCGCCTGGCACCGCTGCGCGAAGGCGCGCGTGCACCGTGGGTGAAGACGGGCGCCTCCTGGACCGACCTGGTGCAGGCCTGGCGTTCGACCGAGCTGAACCCCCCGCAACGCGCCGTCCTGGCGCAGCTGTTCCGCCTGTCACCCGATGCGCAGTTCGCCTACGGCTCCACCGCAACCCTCGATCTCGCGGATCTGGGCCCGCTCGCCTGGCCGATGCTGCGCCGGATCGTCGCGGCCGGCATCGAGCTGGTCCCGGGCGAGGGTCTGCGGTCACTCACCCTGGCAGACGAATCCGCGACCGTCTCGCTGGACCTCACCCGCTCCCCCGACGGAGGCATCCACGCCCAAGCCCGGGCGACGGTGATCGACCCGGAGGCCGGCGGGCGAGTCTTCCTCATCGGCAATCCCGCGCACGGCTTCGCCCATCTCAACGCCGGGGAACTCACGCTGTGGCCGCTGGCGGCTCCGCCACCGGAAGGGCTCGAGGGGCTGCTCACTGAGGGCACCGGCGTCGAGATCCCCGCCGACGACGTCAACCGCTTCCTCACCCTCTACTACCCGGCCCTGGCCCGCTCGGGCGCCGTCACCACCTCCGACGGCAGCATCGAGCCGCCCGATCTCAGCCCTCCCCGGCTGCGCCTCGGCGTGACGCACCTCTCCGGACACGTGGCCGAGCTGCGCTGGGGATTCGCCTACCCGTCGCCCCTGCCGGGCGGGGAACCCACCGTCGTCCCGCTGCTGCCCACACCCGGCGGCCCGCCGCGCGAGCATCACGTCGAGCAGCGTCTCGCCGCGCACGCCGCGACCCTGCTCTCCCGGCACCCCACCCTTCTTGGCGCGAAACGCCACCCCCTGGCAGAGGAGGCCGAGCTGCGCGGCATGGCGGTGGCCCCGTTCCTCTCCGAGACGCTGCCGGCCTTGCGCGAGGCAGGCGTGGTCGTCGACGAGGTGGGCGACGCCGTGGATTACGCGGAGGCGGACGAGGCGCCCGTCATCCACCTCACCTCGGACGACACCGAGGACCGCGACTGGTTCAACCTGCACGTCACGGTGACGGTCGACGGCCAGGCTGTCCCGTTCGACCAGCTGTTCCACGCGCTGGCCGCGGGCGACGACGCGCTGTTGCTGGACTCGGGCACCTGGTTCAGCCTCGACATCCCTGAGCTGCACGATCTCCGCCGCCTCATCGAGGAGGCGCGCGACCTCACCGACGACGCCACCTCCGGCTCGCTGCGCCTCAGTCCGTACCAGGCGGGTTTGTGGGAGGAGCTGGTGGGGCTGGGCGTGGTGGCCCGCCAGAGCCAGCGCTGGACGGCGGCCGTCGAGCGCCTACTGCCGGACGCCGACCGCAGCGATGTACCCCTGCCCGAGGGGCTCAACGCGACGCTGCGGCCCTACCAGGTCCACGGCTACCAATGGCTGACCACGCTGTGGGACGCCCGCCTCGGCGGCGTCCTGGCCGACGACATGGGCCTGGGCAAGACCCTTCAGACCCTCGCCCTGTTCGAGCGGGCACGGGAGGCCGGCCAGCTCGACGGATCCCCCGTGCTCGTCGTGGCCCCGGCGAGCGTGGTGGGGACGTGGGTCGACGAGGCGGCCAAGTTCGCTCCGGGCCTGAAGGTCGTGGCCATCACGGCCACGGGGAAGAAGCGGGGCGACGACGTGGCCGCGGCTGTTGCGGGTGCGCACGTCGTGGTCACCTCGTACACGCTGATGCGGCTGGAGGATGCCGAATACCGGGCGCTGCCGTGGAGCGGGCTGATCCTCGACGAGGCGCAGTTCGTGAAGAACCACCGGTCCCGCACCTATCAGGCGGCCCGACGGCTGGGGGCACCGTTCACGCTCGCGATCACCGGCACGCCGCTGGAGAACTCCCTGATGGATCTGTGGGCGATGCTGTCGCTCGCCGCCCCCGGCCTGTTCCCACGCCCCGAGCACTTCATCGAGCGGTTCCGCAAGCCCATCGAGGCGGAGCGCGACCTTCTGGCCCTCGAGACCCTCCGACGGCGGATCAAGCCCTTCGTCCTCCGCCGCACCAAGCGGGAGGTGGTGCAGGAACTCCCGGAGAAGATCGAGCAGGTGCAGCGCGTCGAGCTGACGCCGGCCCACCGCAAGGTCTACGACAAGTACCTCCAGCGGGAGCGCCAGCGGGTCCTGGGGATGCTGGACGACATCGACCGCAACCGGGTGGCGATCTTCCGGGCGCTGACGATGCTCCGCCAGCTGGCGTTGGACCCCGTCCTGGTGGACCCGGGGCACAGTTCCGCGTCGTCGGCGAAGGTCACCGCCCTGGTGGAGCAGGTGACTGAACTGGCCGCCGAGGGCCACAGGGCGCTGGTGTTCAGCAGCTTCACCGGGTATCTCAAGCTGGTGCGGGAGGCGCTCGACGACGCGGGCATCAGCTACGCCTACCTCGACGGGCGGACGAGGGACCGGCCCGCGCGGATCGCGCAGTTCCGGGAGGGCACGGACCCGGTGTTCCTCATCTCGCTCAAGGCAGGCGGCTTCGGGTTGACGCTGACCGAGGCGGACTACGTCTTCGTCCTCGACCCGTGGTGGAACCCGGCGGCGGAGAACCAGGCTATCGACCGGACGCACCGCATCGGGCAGACGCGGTCCGTCAACGTCTACCGGATGGTCTCCGAGGACACCATCGAGGAGAAGGTGGTGGCGTTGCAGGAGCGCAAGCGTGACCTGTTCACCTCCGTGATCGATTCCGGCTCGTTCTCGTCAGGCGCTATCACGGCCGCCGACATCCGCGGCCTCTTCGACGAGTAGCTGGCGCGGCCTCTCCCCCGCCTCGTCGCGTTGACCCTTGATGTGCGAGAGTTCCTGCTCCAGCTCCTCCACGCGGCGGCGCAGCTCCAACACGTGCCGCACCGCTGCCAACGTCAGACCCTCGTTGGTCAGTGAGATCACCTCGCGGAGCAGTTCGAGTTCCCGCGCTGAATACCGCCGCTGGCCGCCCCGCGACCTGCCGGGCGACACGACGCTCTCCTCGTCGAACCGCCGCAGGGTGGCCGGCTGGAGGCTCAGCACCGCCGCGACCTGCCCGATCGTGTAGAACGGCGTGTCCCGATCCACCGGATGCGCGGGAATCGGCAGGTGGTTCTCCTGCGTCATCGCGCACCGGGCCCGCTTGTGCCGGCCGCAGGGATGTCGCCTGGGCGGCCGGGTATCCCGACTCCGTCCTGAGCCGCGGCGGGGGTGATCCGGACCTCATCGCAGTCAGCCACGACGTCGAAACTGCGGCGCCCGACCCTGATGCCCGTGACGGCCGCCGCACCCACGAATGCGGGAACCGGCCCCGCCGCCACGCCGCCGTCGCCCCCGTCTGCGTGCAGTGCCAACAGGATCCGCAGCATCTCGAACGGAGTCGCGGCCGCCCAGGCCTGGGGGGAGCATGACGTCGGGTACGGCACGGGCACGGCGTGCTCGGCACGGCTGAAGCCGCCGAGCAGCTCGGGCAGGCGCCCGTCGAACGCCTCGGCCGCATCAAGAAGGCCGCGCAGCAGCCGGAGCGCCTCGTCACGGCGGCCGTACCGCTGCATGCCGGCCGCGGCCAGCACGGTGTCATGAGGCCACACGGACCCGTTGTGGTAGCTGATCGGGTTGTACCGTGCCTCCTCCGAGGAGAGCGTGCGGAGGCCGAATCCCGTGAACATGTCGTCGGCCAGGAGCCGGGCGACGACGCGGTCAGCATGGTCATCGTCGATGATCCCGGTCCACAGGCAGTGCCCGATGTTGGAGGAGACCACCTCGAGGGGGAGCTTGTCGCGGTCCAGCGCCATGGCGTAGAACCCGATCTCGGGGCACCAGAATGCCTGGTGGAACCGCTGTTTGAGGTCTGCCGCCCGGCGGCGCAGACCTGCCGCCTTGGCTCCGCCGGCCAGCGCGTCGTCCAGGTCCGCCGCGGCCAGCAGCGCCGCGTAGCAGTAGCCCTGCACCTCCGCCAGCGCCATCGGCGGGCACGCCTCCGCCCCTGAGCGGTGGTTCATCGAGTCGCTGCTGTCCTTCCAGCCCTGATTCCACAGGCCGCGATCGCTGGTGCGCCGGTATTCGACGAAGCCGTCGGAGTCAAGGTCGCCGTGGTGGAGGATCCACCCGACGGCGGCCTCCACCGCGGGCATCAACTCCAGGAGCGCGGCGCGATCCACATCCCAGCGCAACGCCTCGCCTGCCAGCATGACGAACAGCGGCGTGGAGTCGACCGAGCCGTAGTACACCCGGCTCGACCCGAGCGCGAGAGAGGCATCGGCACCGAGGCGCACCTCGTGCAGGATGCGGCCCGGCTGCTCCTCCGTCATGGGGTGGGCGCTAGCCCCCTGTCTCCTGGCCAGTGTCCGTAACGTGCCGAGCGCCAGGTCCGGAGCGAACGGCATCATCATGTGCCCGGTCAGCAGGGAATCGCGTCCGAAGAGCGCCATGAACCACGGCGCCCCGGCCGCGACGACGTCGTCCTCCGGGTTATCGGGATCGATGATGCGCAGCGCTCCGAGGTCGCGCTGACTCGTGCGGAGGGCGGCCGCGAGGACCGCGTTGTCCACCGAGACCTTCGCGGTGGCGTGCCGCCACCGACGCATCCGCTGAGCCGGCCGGGCACCATCCAACGGCTGATCCAGCGGGAACGATGCGCCCTCCCCGAGAACCCCCGAGGTGCTGGTGACCTCGACGCTGACCTGCCATGCACCCTTCGCGGGAATGACCGTCTGGAACAGGAGCGCACCCGGGACGGCTCTGGCCCCCGATGCCGTGATCCGCACCCCCCGGGCATCGGCGCCTCCGTCGTCCAGGCTGAAGGTGAGCGCGTCGAGGGTCGCGGCGGTGGTCACGGCCAGGGGGCGCACCGGTCTGCGCTCCTTGACCTCGAACAGGTCGGCGAAGTCCACATCGATGTGCAGCGAGACGTCCACGCCGGCGGGCTCCATGCCGTAATTCGTGACGGTGACGTCCTCCCGCATTCCGTGCCCCACCATGCGGTGGCGCTCGACCACGAGGGTGGCCTCGACCTGGCCCGGCCTGGCCGGGACCCGGCCGACGAAGCGGCACTCGTAGGGCTCGGACGGCTGCACCCCGAGGGACTCGATCTCGTCGCCGTCGATGCGCAGCTGCCACCTCGACAGCACGCGGGTGTCTCGGACGAACAGGCCATCCGCCAGGTGCGGCTGCATGTCCCCGTTCGTCCGCGACGTACTGAACGACGAACCCTCGACCAATGTGACCGTCTCGGACGGCGGGTGGACCGGGCCGAGTCCGAGCGGACGCGTGGGGTCCGATTCGATCGTCGAGGCGGTAGTCCGGGCCAAGTCAGCCGACGTGACGTCCATCTCAGTTCTCCTCATGGCCATCTGGCGCTCTTGACTCTCTGAACTTCTCATCCTATATATAGGTTTGTTGGATTGTGAAGATCAACTTCACCGCTCCGTCGGCTCACCCCGACCGAGGTGAAGAAGGAGGTGACATGTCTCTCAAGATCGGACAAGCCCAGGAGACTGCCGGCACGGCCCGCAAGCTCCGGATCGGCATGGTCGCGCCCCCCTGGTTCCAGATCCCCCCGAGGGGATACGGCGGCACCGAAGAGGTGGTGGCCTCGCTGGTGGACCAGCTCGTGGACCGAGGGCACCATGTGACCCTCGTCGCCTCCGGAGAAGCCGGCACCCGCGCACAGCGGTTCGTGCAGGTCTACGACGAGCCCCCCTCGCACCTGCTCGGCTCGAGCGTGCTCCCCGAACTCATCCAGGCTGCCGAGGCGCAGCGGGCGCTGGCCGACAGCGATCTCGACCTGATCCATGATCATTCGGCGGCCGGGCCACTCACCGCGGTGGGAAGACGCTGCCCCACCGTCGTCACCATGCACGGTCCGGTAGCCAACGACAACGGCGACTACTACCGCAGGCTCGGAACGCGGATCGGCCTCGTGGCCATCTCCGACGCCCAACGCATGCTCGCTCCGGATCTCAACTGGGTAGGCACCGTGCACAACGCGGTGGACGTGGCCAGCTTCCCGTACAACGCCGACAAGGGCGACGACCTCCTGTGGATCGGCCGGTTCAGTCCGGACAAGGGCGCACACCTCGCCATCAGGGCGGCCCAGCGTGCCGGGCGTCGCATCATCCTCGCGGGGAAACTCAATGAGACGGCTGAGAAGTCCTACTTCGACGAGGCCGTACGCCCGCTGCTGGGCAGCGGTGTCCACTACGTGGGCGAGGCGGACGCCGCGATGAAGCGCGAGCTGTTCGCGCAGGCCGCCTGCCTGCTGTTCCCCATCCAGTGGGACGAGCCCTTCGGCATGGTGATGGCGGAATCGCTGGCGTGTGGCACGCCGGTGATCGCGACGCCCCGTGGATCCGTGCCGGAGATCGTCCGGCACGGCCAGACGGGGTTCGTCTGCGCGTCCTTCGACCACCTTGTGGCCGCGATCCGAGCACTGCACACCATCGACCCGGCCGCGTGCCGTAGGGACGCCGAGCTGCGCTTCGACCTCCCGGTGATGGGGGCGGGCTACGAGCGCGTGTACCGCCAGGTCATCGGCGGGACGGGCCCTGAGGAGAGGACCCGCCCACTCGTGGCAGTCGCGTAGGCGTTCCCAATGGCGCTCGGCGCCATTGTCCCGTGACCCGGAACTCGCCAGGCGATACCCAGCCGGGTATAGCCTCTCCCCAGGAGGCACCGTGTCACCCACCATCCTCGTCGTCGACGACGCTGCGGAGATCCGCACCCTTCTCCGGACCTATCTCGAGGCCGAAGGTATGGCCGTCCACACGGCCGGGACCGGGGAGGAAGCCGTCCGCATCGCCGCCGCGGAGAAGCTCGACGTCGTGCTCCTGGACCTCGGGCTCCCGGACATCTCCGGGCTCGACGTACTGGGCCGGATCCGCGCCACGTCGTCGGTCTATGTCATCGTCGTCACCGCCCGCGCGGAGGAGGTGGACAAGATCGTCAGCCTCAGCCTCGGCGCCGATGACTACATCGTCAAACCGTTCAGCCCTCGCGAGGTCGTGGCGCGCGTGCACGCCATGATGCGGCGCCCCCGCTCAGAGGGCACCGACGAGCCCACCGACGACACCCTGCGGTTCGACGGTCTCACGCTCGACCCCGCAGCGCGCGAGGTCGCCGTCGACGGGGGGTCCGTCGCCCTCAGCGCCCTGGACTTCGACCTCCTCCACGCGCTGGCCAGAAAGCCCGGTCGGGTGTTCTCCCGCGCCCAGCTGCTCGAACATGTGTGGGGTTACGCCTTCTACGGCGACGAGCGGGTGGTGGACGTCCACATCCGCACCATCCGCGCCGCCCTCGGCGACGACGGCACGACATTCGTCGGCACCGTGCGCGGCGTGGGCTACCGGTTCCTCAAGACCCCGGCCGGCAAGCCGTGAAGCGCCTGGCCGTCCGCCTGGCGCTCAGCCACGTCGCCGTCGTCGCGATCGGCGCCTTGGTGACCTTCCTCCTGTCCCGCGCCCTCGCGCCAGCGCTGTACGACCGCATGCAGCAGCGCGGCCCCCACGGCGGGCAGGCCGAGAGCTTCCGCCAGGAGATCATCGAGTCCATGGACCTGGCGCTGCTCATCGGCACAGCGGCCGGAGTGCTCGTCGCCGCGACCCTCGGGCTGGTCGTCGCCCGGCAGTTCATGCGTCCCATCCGCGACCTCCAGGAGGCCGCGCGGCAGATGGCGGCCGGGCACTACGACGTGGAAGTCCCTGCGGCCGCCGAGCAGGAGCTCAACGATCTCGGCGCGGACCTCCAGACCCTCGGCGAGTCCCTCGCCAGCACCGAGGCGCGGCGGGTCCAGCTATTGGGCGACGTGGCCCACGAGCTGCGCACACCCCTCACCGTCGTCGGGGGGTACGTCGAGGCGATGACCGACGGCATGGTCCCCGCCGATGCGGACCACCTCGACCTCATCGGGCGCGAGGTCCAACGCATGCGAAGGCTCGCCGACGATCTCGGCGCCCTCTCCAAGTCCCAGGAGGCGGGGCAGGAGATGCGGTTGACCCGGATCGACGTGGGAGCGGCGGTCGCCGAGGCGGCCGAGCGGCTGCGGGCCCAGGCGGCGGACGCCGGGGTCAGCCTCACAGTCGACTGCCACCCGGCGCTCGCCGACGCGGACCCCGAGCGCATCGGCCAGGTGGTGACCAACCTGGTGGGCAACGCATTGAGGGCGGTGACTCGGGGCGGGAGTGTCGCGGTGAGATGCCGAGCCGATGCGGGCACCGTCAGGATCAGCGTCGACGACGACGGGGTGGGCCTGGCACCGGAGGACCTCGAACGGGTCTTCGAGCGCTTCTACCGCGTAGACCGCCGCCAGGCCGACCAGCGGGGCGGCGGATCGGGCATCGGCCTGACCATCGCGCGTCAGATCGCCCGCGCGCACGGGGGGAGCCTGACGGCGTCCTCACCCGGCCTCGGGCGGGGCGCCACCTTCTCCCTGACGCTGCCACGTCCCCACGCCTGAGCGCGAGGGCGCAGCGACGAGCCTCGGAGGGAATGAAGAACGGCGCCACTCCCGTGAGTGACGCCGTTCTTCCGGTTGATCAGGCGTTGCCGCGGTTCATTCCGCGCCGCGGCGCGCCCTCGCTGCCGGAGCCGTCACGCATCCGGTCGCCCGAGCCGTCGCGCGGGGCGTCGGCATTGCCGCGGTCGGCGTCGGTCATGCCCGTGCCGTCGCACACTGCGGTGCCGGTCCCGCGACGCGCGGTGTTCGCCGGCCCGACTCCCGTGCCTTCCTCGCCGTTCAACCAGCGGGTGAATCCGGCCAGGTGGTTCTCCGATCCGGCGAGCAGACGCTCGTAGACGGCCTTGATGTCGTCGTTGTCGGTGGCCACGATCTGCTTCTCGAGATCCGCGATGTCGCGCTTCTCCAGTTCGATGGCGGCCTTGAAGGCGGCGTCTTCGGACTCCTGACCGTCGCCGAGCCAACCGTTGTACAGCCCCTGAAGGGTGGCGTCGTCGTACTTGCCGGCATCATCGCCCTCGGTCGGGTCGGTGACGCCGAACTGGTCGAGCAGCCGGCCGACGGCGTCGAAGTGGCGTTGCTCGCTGGTGGCGATGCGGTCCCAGATCGCGCTGTCGTACTTGGCGCCGAACGCGGTGTAGAGGTCGTGGGCCATCTTCTCCTCCTGGCGGCTGAACACCAGGGACGACTGCTCTGCGTCGTCCGGGGCGACCGTGTCGGCCGACGCGAGCGAGGCGCCGCCGAGGCTGACGGCGGTCACCGCCAGACCCGCTGTGATGAGGGTGAGTGTGCGCTTCATGATGAGCTCCTTTGGTGCTGTGATCACTGATGGTGATGAAACCAGTTCACCGCTCCGGCATGAAGCTCCCGCCGAGGAAGTGTGAAGCTTGCGTGAAATCAGGACGCAGGGGGCGGGGTGAGGCGGAGGTGTTCGCGGTCCCCCAGCAACTCGAGTCGTCGCCACAGCACGCTGCCGGGCACGGCCTGGCTGACGTGCAGACGCGCGGCCGTGAGCTGCCGGCTCCGGTCCACTGTGACGACGATGGGCAGTGCTTCGTCGTCGTGACCGGTGAATCCTCCCCCGAGTTCGTCCCTCAGCGTGGCGGCCACGTGATCGGGCAACCCCCACTCCAGGACCGGGAGACCCCGTCCCACGGCCACAGAGACAGCCGCCCGGCTGGCCGCCTCGTGGTCCGGGTGACCCGTGACGCCACCCCCGAGTGCGAAGACGAGCAGACCCTCCGGCGTCCAGGCGTCGACGGCGCGCTCGATGTCGGCGACCACGTCGGCCTCGCGTCCGGCCACGGCACCGTCGGGATGGTGCAGCAGCGCGGTGCTGCTGCACCCCAGGACCTCGGCTGCGGCCTCGAGCTCCATGGCGCGGGTGTGGGCCAGGTCCGGGGCGGCACCAAGAGTCGACGCCTCCCCGGCGGTCAGGCACAGCACCTGCACGTCGGCGCCGTCGTCGACGAGGCGCCCGATCACCCCTCCCAGGCCGAAGGATTCGTCGTCCGGATGTGCCACCACGACGAGCACGCGGGTCCAGCTGGGCAGTTGGGTGTCCATGACGTTCATTGTATACCCATAGGGGTATTACCTCGGTGGCTTCGATGTGCGACCGGCGATCGGGGTAGGTTGGACCGGGACCGCGATCTACGCCGGCCCGGCTCACCGCCCGGCCGGCAGGCACGAGATGAGGACGGGCTGCTTTGTTCATCGAAGAGTGGGCGTGGGACGATGCACGCGTGAACGCAGAGCTGTGGGAGGGCCAGGCCACTTACCGCCGCTCCCTGGAGCAGGTCGCCAACGACGTCCTGGACGCTGCGGGCGCCGGCCTCGATGTGCGGGCCTTCGTCGTGGGCCTGCCCATCGAACGCGACGCCGACGTCGTCGTCGAGCCAGCACGCGGCCACTTCGATCGCAGCATCGTCGCCCAGTCCACCTACCTCGGCACCCGGCGCTTCAACAAGCTTCTGCGCGACGACGAGGCCTTGGACAACTCCCCCGTCTACCTCGCCGCGCTCGAGGCGCGGACCCGGCGTCGCGCCGTCGCCGACAAGCTCGACGCGGCCGCCCGGGCCGCCGGCCGGATCCACTTCGTCGGTGTCGGCGTCACCATCGGTGACCACACGGTCTTCCCCGTCCTCGCGTTGCAGGAGGACCAGTGGAAGGAACTCCCCCAGCTCCCGGATGATGCGGGCGACGATTTCCTCACCGCCCGCTCGTTCCAGGAGGCCGTGGTCACCACTGTGCTCGACGTGGCCTCCCGAGAACTCGACCGGCAGATCCCGGGCTCGGTGGTGCGGGTCGACCCCGAATCGGTGCTGCGCTCCGCTGCCGACCTCTTCGTGTCCGCCGTCGTCGCCAGGACCGGCCAGGAGTTGGCGTTCGGCGCGCTGCAGGCATTCGACGCCGTCTCGGCCCAGCCGTACGAGGGCCGGGCGGGCAAGGGTTCGATCCTCCTGGCACCGCGCGGCGACGCCGGCATCAGCACGGTGATGTCGCTGGAACACCCCGTGCCGATCGGCCGGGCCCGGTCACTGCGCAAGGTCCTGGAGCTCTCCGTCGGCGACCTCCGCCTCCTGTGCGACGGCCGCGAGGTCTACGGCCTGGGCAAGGTGGATCCGACGGCGTCGCGTCCGCACGCCTTCGAGGCCCGCATCGCCGGGAACGGCTCCTGGGAGCTGTGGGACGGCGACGTGCCCTATCTGCGCGTGGACAACGGGGTGGCGGCCATGCCGCGCGAGCTGCTGGACGAGGACGAGTTCGCGGTCACCGTCGACCGGGTGTTCCCGGACGTGTCGGCGCGCAACGCCCGCTACCTGTGGCAGATCGCGCGGGCCGCGTCGCAGCAACCGCACGGCACCATGCTCGTGGTGCACCCTGAGGCGGAATCCGAGGCTGGGCGGCTGCTGCCCCAGGCGTACGCCATCACCCCCGCACGCCTGGGCCCGGAGGCCCTGACCGCGGCCACCGGCATCGACGGCGCCGTCCTGGTGTCGCCGGCCGGCAAGTGCCACGCCGTCGGCGTCATCCTCGACGGCCTCGCCACCGGCACCGGGGATCCGTCGCGGGGGTCGAGGTTCAGCTCCGCCATCCGCTACCTCGCCGGGGCCGGACGGGGCGCGATGGTGATCATCGTGTCCGAGGACGGCAAGATCGACCTGTTGCCCAAGACGAAGCGACGGGTCCGCCGCGCCACGGTACAGCGCGCCGTCGACCGGCTCGTCGCCGCCGCATCCGAAGGCGAGGACGGGGACCGGTTCCTGCGCGCCGACAAGGCGGTGGAGGCCATCGAGTTCTACCTCAACCAGGAGCAGTGCGACGCGGTCAACGCGGCGCGCGAAGAGGTGGAGGGGCGGCAGTGGGATCAGGCGCGCGTGCGGCGCCAGTACATCCCCATCGCCCCGGACCCGGCGATGGACGACTCCTACTTCGTCGACCGCGCCCAGGACCCCTCCCCCGTCGCCTGACCCTCGGCCCCAGCCGCCGTCGAGCCGACGCGGCCCTGCATGCCGATCCCGCTCACGGCGGGCCGGGCGCCGGTAGATTCGGCCCATGGACCCGTCGGAGCGGACGCCCGCCGCGTGGGAGCGCTACCTCCCTGGGGTCGCGGTGCTGCGGCGCTACGACCGCCGCTGGTTGCGCGGCGATGTGGTGGCGGGCGTGACCGTCGCGGCGTACCTCATTCCCCAGGTCATGGCCTATGCCGTCATCGCCGGCTTGGCACCCGTCGTCGGCCTGTGGGCCATGCTCGCCCCCCTGCTGCTCTACGCCGCGCTGGGATCGTCGCGGCAGATGTCGGTGGGGCCGGAGTCGACCACGGCGCTCATGACCGCGGCCGGTGTCGGTGCGCTCGTGGCCGCGGCAGGGGGCCCGGAGCGGTACGCGGAGGTGGCGGCGCTGCTCGCGATCGCCGTCGGCCTGGTGTGCCTGGTGGGATGGCTCGCGCGGTTGTCCTTCCTGGCGACGCTGCTGTCGCGGCCAGTGCTGGTCGGATACATGGTGGGGATCGCGGTGCTGATGATCGTCAGCCAGTTCGGCAAGGTGGCCAAGCTCGAGATCGAGTCCGACTCCACGCTGGGAGCCACCTGGGAGTTCCTCACGCGCCTGGGAGAGGCCCACCTGCCCACCGTCGCGGCGAGCATCGCGGTGCTGGTGCTGCTGTTGCTGGCGAAATGGCTGGCGCCGAAGGCGCCCAGCCCGCTCATCGTGCTGCTCATGGCGGCCGGAGTGGTCGCGGTCTTCGGGCTGGAGCGCTACGGCCTCGACATCGTCGGCGACGTACCCTCAGGTCTCCCGTCGCCGCGGCTCCCTGCCATCGACAGCCTGCCGCTGCTGGCTCTGCTCCCGTACGCCGCGGGCATCGCCGTGGTGGCCTACTCGGACAACGTCCTCACCGCCCGCGCGTTCGCGGCGAGGCGGCGGCAGAACATCGATGCGGGACAGGAACTGTTCGCCCTGGGCGCGGTCAACGTCGCGACCGGACTGCTCCAGGGTTTCCCCGTCTCGTCCAGCGGGTCACGCACGGTGCTGGGCGACGCTGTGGGGTCCAGGACGCAGCTGCACTCGCTGGTGGCGCTGGGCGCCGTCGTCGCGACATTGCTGTTCGCCGGACCAGTGCTGTCGACCTTCCCGATGGCCGCGCTGGGCGCGCTGGTGATCTATGCCGCGACCAGGCTGGTCGACATCGCCGAGATTCGTCGCATCGCCCGCTTCAGGTGGAGCGAGCTGGTGCTGACCGCCCTCACCACCGTCGCGGTGGTGGTGTTCGGGGTGCTGGGAGGCATCGGGATCGCCATCGGGCTGTCGCTGTTGGATCTCATCCGCCGGATGGCCCACGCCCACGACGGGGTGCTCGGGTATGCGCCGGGGGTCGCGGGGATGCACGATATCGACGACTATCCCGACGCCACCCAGGTCCCCGGCCTGGTGGTGTACCGGTACGACTCACCGCTGTTCTTCGCCAACTCCGACGACTTCCTCGCCCGGGCGGAGGCGGCCGTGGACCGGGCGCCGCAACCGGTGCGATGGTTCCTGCTCAACGCGGAGGCCAACGTCGAGGTGGACCTCACGGCGGTGGACACCCTCGAACTGCTCCGTGAGCGGCTCGAGGCCCGGAACGTGATCTTCACCATGGCCAGGGTCAAGCAGGACCTCCACGATCAGCTGGAGGCCGCGGGCTTCGTCGAACGGATGGGCGTGGACCGGATCTTCGCCACGCTCCCGACGGCGGTGCGGGCCTACGCGCAGTGGCACCGTCGCGAGGTGGGCGGGACACCCGACGGGCTACCGCCCGAGATCCTCCGCCACCCGGAGCCTCCGGCGACCTGAGGGTCAGCGGTCGCGCAGGCGGTCGAGGTCGCGGCGTTCGCGCTTGGTGGGCCGCCCGCTGCCCGGATCACGGACCGCGACGCGCCCTCGCATTCCCGCGATGGGCGGCGGCAGTTCGGGCGTCCGATCGAGGTACGCGGCCTGCGCCAGGGGGGCGGAGACCCGCTTGTCGAGTGCGGGGTCCACCACCTCGATGAGGCGTTCCAGCTGGTCGCGGCGGACGCGGACCACCTGCCCCGGAACCACCTGCTGCGACGCCTTGGGCAGCTTGTCGTCGACCCTGACGTGGCCGCCGCGGACCGCCACTGTCGCGGCGGAGCGCGTCTTGTACATCCGCACCGCCCACAGCCAGGAGTCGAGTCGAGCCATGCGCCGATCCTACGCCGCCGGGTTGTCCACAACGCTGTCCACAGCTGGGGAAAACTACCGTCGTGTAATTCCGGGCGCCGCCGACGGGTGGCCTCGGAGTGGTCGAGCTGCTCTGCCTTGTGTCTGTGCAGACATGCCCCCGAGCAACAGTGGGGGCACGCCTTCGCGGACAGCGCCGCACGCCACCGCCAAGTGCCGAAGCCTAGGGCGCGGAATCGTGCCCCCAGTGGCACCCGCTGCTCTGCCTCCTGAGCGTGGGGGTCGGCACTGGCGACCCGCCTCCGCGGACGCTCGGATGACCAACGCAGTGGGTTCTCCACCGCGGCAGGAACGCAGCTGCGGCACCGCTCTACGGTCCATACGCGCGGCGGCCAGAACAGGAAGCCCGCGCTCTACGGCCAGCCGCGGCTCGACAGAATTCGGGTGGGTACGCTGACGGCACGGCGCGAGCCCCCGAGAAGTAGACCCACATGACTGACCGGCAGACGATCCTCATCACCGGCGCCAGCGACGGCATCGGGGCGGCAGCGGCCCGCGCCTGATCAACTCAGGAACGTGGGCGGTGTGCACGCTGGTGCCGGGCGGTGGATTCTGGGGCGGCGCGAGCGTGGACCTACGATGGGCCGGTGACCCCTCGCCCGACGACGCGCTCCGCCACCGCATGGCTCGGCGTCCTCATGATCGTCGCTGCCGCGGCGATCTCCGCTTACGCCGTCGTGTACGGGCGCTGGGACGAGCAGCCGTTCCTCCCGGAGCGGTTCAAGCTCACCCCTCCCTATCGCATCGACCTGGATGTCTACCGGCTCGGTGCCGAGACCTTCCTGCGCGGGCGTGACCTGTACGCAACCCTGCCCGACACCGAGATCGGCGCCAATCTCCCCTTCACCTACCCACCCTTGGCAGCGATGCTGTTCGCGCCGCTGGCGCTGCTCACGATGCGCGATGCCAATCTCCTCGTCTCGTTCGGTACCCTCGGCCTGGTGGTCCTGGTCATGGTCCTCGTCATCCGGGAGTTGACCCAGGTCAGGGGCCGCACGCTGATCCTGGCAGGGCTGGCGGCAGGAGCGGCCGCCTTCTGGCTCGGGCCGGTGCGGGAGTCGGTGGAGTTCGGCCAGATCAACGTGGTGCTGATGGCGCTGGTGGTCTTCGACGTGGTGGCCGGGCGGGGCAAGAGGTGGCAGGGTGCGCTCACCGGGCTCGCGATGGCCATCAAACTGACCCCGGCGGTCTTCCTGGCCTACTTCCTGGTCAGGCGGGAGTGGCGGGCGCTGGCGACGGCAGCCGTCTCGGCGCTGCTGTTCACGCTGCTGGGATTCGCCGTCGCATGGGGGGACTCGGTGACCTACTGGACCGGGACCATCACCGACCCGGACCGGATCGGCCAACTGGCCTACCTCTCCAACCAGTCGCTGAACGGCGTGCTGCTCCGCCTGGGGCTCACCGGTGGGACCGCGACGCTCGCGTGGTTCGTAGCCTCAGCGGTGCTGGGCCTCTCCCTCCTCGCGCTGATGGCCCACCTCTTCCGCCTCGGACACGACCTCGCGGCGGCCCTGACGATGGGCTTCTACGCCCTCCTGGCCTCCCCCGTCTCCTGGTCCCACCACTGGGTCTGGGCCGGCCCTGCCCTCGTGTTGCTGGCGGTGTGGTCGCGGCGGAGCGGGAACGTCCTGGGCTGGGGGCTGGTGGCGAGCGGCCTGGCGATCTTCGTCGGGCGAACGATCTGGGATCTACCGGACGATGCCCACGAGGGCCTCACCTGGACCTGGCAGCAGCATGTCGTCGGCAACGCGCAGGTCGTCTGGGGGTTGGCGTTCCTGGCCTACCTCGCTCTGGGTGCTCCCCGCAGGGACGTGGACACCCCCGTCAGTGCTTGAACACCCGCACGGGGCCCACCACGCGGAGGCCCACGCGGGCACCCAGCACCGGGGTCTCGTTGCCGTGGACGCGCGCCCGGACGGACAAGGGGCCCCCGCCCCAGCCGGGCACGTCACCGGCCACGTCGAGGTCCACGACGGCGTCGTGGCCGAAAAATCGCACCGTCGTCACCGTCCCCGTGACCGCGCCCTGAGCCGGAGGGGTGAGCCGGATCTGCTCCGGACGTAACAGCACGTCCACCGGCCCACGCGGCACGAAGCCCACCACGCTGAGCATGCCCAGCCCGGAGCGGACCGCCGGACCGACTCCCTCGCCGCGCACCATCACCGCGTCGCCCATGAACGCGGCCACCTGAGGGTCGATGGGCTCGCCGTAGATGATCCTCGGGGCGGCCACCTGGCGGACGTGTCCGCCACGAAGCACGGCAACCTCGTCGGCGAACGACAATGCCTCCCCCTGGTCGTGCGTCACCAGCAGGACGGTCGCGCCCGCTGCCCTCAGCGCCCGCGCCGTCGCCTCGCGGGTGGCGTGCCGCAGCGCCGTGTCGAGCGACGAGAACGGCTCGTCCAGCAGCACCACGCTCGGCCTCGGCGCCAGCGCCCGCGCCAGGGCGACGCGCTGCTGCTGCCCGCCGGACAACTGCGCGGGAAAGCGCCCGGCGAGATCCTCGGGCAGTTCGACGAGGTCGAGCAGCTCCAGCACCCGCTCGCGGTAGGTGCGCTCGCGCGGGACCACGCCCCGTCGGGGGAGCCCGAAGGCGATGTTGCCGGCCACCGACAGGTGCGGGAAGAGGGCGCCCTCCTGCCGCACGTAGCCCACACCCCGCCGCTCCGGCGCCACCCACGCCTTCGGTCCTGTGACCACCCGGCCACCCACCTCCACCTCGCCGCCGGTGGGACGGATGAAGCCGGCTATCGCGCGCAGGAGAGTCGTCTTTCCGGAGCCCGAGTCCCCCAGGATCGCGGTCGTCGATCCCTCGGGCACCGTGAGGCTGACCCCGTGCAGAATCTCGCTGTCGCCGTAGCCGGCGCGCAGCTCGCGGACCAGTACCTCGCTCATCCCGCCACCCGCCTCTCCTGCGTGATCTGGCGCCGCAGCACGACCGTCAGCGGGATCGACAACACGATCATCACCGCGGCGTACGGCGCCGCCGCCGCATAGTCCAGCTCGTCGCTGGCCGCCCAGAACGATAGCGCGAGCGTGTCCGTGCCGGTGGGCGCGAGCAGCAGGGTCGCGGTGAGCTCGGTGGAGATCGCCAGGGCCACCAGCACGAACCCGGCCAGCACCGACGGCGCCGCCAGCGGGAGGACCACCCGCCGCAGCACCGCGAACCCGCCGTGTCCCAGCGAGCGGGCCGCCTCCGCCAGCTCGGGTGGCGCGGCGGCCAGGCCGGAGCGCAGCGACACCATCGCCCTCGGCAGGAACAGCACCGAGTAGGCAACCACCACCAGCCACACCGTCTGATACAGCCACGGCGCCCACCCCACCGCCAGACCGACCAGGGCCAGCGCGACAACGACGCCCGGCAGCGCGCTCCCCACGAACGTCGCCCGCTCCAGGACGGTGGCCAGCCATCCGCCACGGCGGTTGAGCAGCAGCGCCCCCGGAAGCGCCAGGACCACTGCGGCCAGGCCACCCAGCACCGCCAGCCCCAGCGTCGACGCGGTGACCCGCAGCAGGTCGTCGGCCACCGCGCCGGACTGGCTCGTGCCCGCCACGAGCCATCGCACGACCAGGGCGACCGGCACCACCGTCGAGAGTCCCACGAGGACCGTGAGTCCGGCCACCGACGGCCAGGTCCAACGGCCCAGGGGCACGCTGGACGGGCTCTGGGTGCTGCCGGACCCTATCCGCGACACCCGCCGCCGCCCCCTGGCCACCACCTCCAGCGTCAACACGCCCAGGCACAGCACCAGCAGCACCGATGCCAGCAGCGAGCCACGGGCATCGCTGAACCCGACGGCGTACTGCTGAAGGATCGCGGTGGTGAAGGTCTGGTAGCGCATCATCGACAGCACCCCGTATTCGGCCAGGATGTGCAGCGCCACCAGCAGCGCTCCGCCGGTGACGGCCGGACGCAGGCGCGGCAGGACGGTGCGCCAGAACGCGGCGACGGGGCCCAGCCCCAGCGAGCGTCCCACCTCCTCCTCGCCGGAGTCCAGCGCACGCAGCATCGCGGCCACCGGCAGGAACACGAACGGGAAGTAGGCCAGCGTCGTCACCAACGCCGCACCCCCCAGCCCGACCAGGCCCGGTTGCCACGACACCCACGCATAGCTGGCCACGAACGCCGGCACTGCCAGCGGGGCGAGCATCAGGGCCCGCCAGACCGGGGCGCCGGGGAGATCGGTGCGCTCCACCAGCCAGGCGGCGGTCACGCCCAGCGCAGCCGAGAGCGGCACCGTGATGGCCATCAGCAGGGCGGTGTTGCCCAGCAGCATCGCGATCCGGGGACGCACCACATAGGCCACGGCCGCGTCCCAGCCCACCCCGAAGGCCGAGATCACGGTGACCACGATCGGCACCAGCACCAACACCGCGACGCCGGCGGCGAGGACCTGGAGCCAGACGCGGCTAGAGGAGCCCGGCATCCGTCATCAATCTGGCCACGTCGTCGGAGTTGAGCGTGAACGGGTCGACGGGCGGATTGTCCAGGGTGTCGAGCGGGGGCAGCGCCGGATCAGATGCCACGCCGTTGCCCACCGCGTATTCCATGGACTTCGAGTCCACCAGCACCTGCTGGCCCTCCGGCGAGGTGACGTAGGCGAGGAACTGCTGCGCCTGCTCGGCCTTGTCGCTGCTCGCCAGGACGCCGCCGGCCGACAGCGACACGAACGCCCCCGGATCCTGGTTGCCGAAGTAGTGCAGCTTCGTGTTCCCAGACCCTTCCTTGGTGCCGGCCTGGTCTCGGTACCAGTAGTAGTGGTACATGATCCCCACGGGGACCTCGCCCGCGTTGACGGCCTTCATCGTCGCGATGTTGTTCTGATAGGCGTTGGCACCTTCCTGGAGCGCGGTCAGCCAGGCCGCGGTCTCGGCCTCGCCGCGGTCCGCGAGCATGCCTGCGACGATCGCCTGGAAGTCCGCCCCGCCGGGCGCGCAACCCCACCGCCCGTTCCACGACGAGTCGGCGAGGTCCATCATCGAGACCGGCAGCTCCGCCTCGGAGATCTCGGAGGTGTTCCAGCACAGCACGGTGGAGCGGGCTGCGATCGCGATCCAGTCCTTGCTGGAGGGCGCCATGTCTTCGGGCACCTGCGCCAGCGTCGCCGACTCGACGGGGGCCAGCAGCCCGGCGCGCTCCACCACCGTCATGGCGGGGGAGTTCTCCGTGAGGAACACGTCGGCCGGGCTCTGGTCGCCCTCCTGGACGATCTGGTGGCCCATCGACGAGTCGCTGCCCCGCCGGATCTGGGTCCGGACACCGGTGGCCGCGGTGAACGCCTCCGCCCAGGCAGCGGTCACGTTCTCGTGCTGGCTGGAGTAGATGAGCAGCGCCTCGGGGTCGGCGACGAACTCCTCCTCGCCCTCTCCCCCTGCGCTGCAGGCGGTGGCGGCGAGCGGCGCGACGGCCAGTCCGGTGAGCAGGAGACGTCGGCTGAGGGTTGGGTTCACAGGGGGGTCCTCTCGGAGGTGGTGCGGGTGGGGACGAGGGTGTCCTGGAGCCGGCGCACGGGACCCGCCGTGAGCCGCCACAGCAGCACGCCGGCCGCCAGGGCGGCGAGCGTCCCCGTGAGCGGGTCGTCGATGAGTTCGAGCACGTGGAACTGGACCACGTAGATGTGCAGGCTGGCCGCGGCCAGCAGGGTCACCGCGGGAACCACCACGGCCGGCACGGGAACGGTCCGGGCGAGCGCGAGCACCACGATGCCGGTGGCGATGACGACATTGCGCCAGGGGTCGTCGGGGAAGAATCCGGCCGCTCCGGCGAGCGTCAGCGCGAGCGTCACGGCAAGACGGCCGGGGGTGCGCGCCACCGCGGCGGCCATGCCCGCTGCGAACAGCCAGAACACCGTCGGCATGATGCCCCGCATCGGCCCCTCCGTGGCGAGGCCCAGGATCACGAACCTCGATACCAGGCCTGCCACCAGGAGCCCGACGGCCACCTGCCACGGGTCCGCCGCCCACCGTCGCGCCAACCACGGCACGGACAGCAGCGCGGTCACGAGCAGCACGCAGAGAATCAGCGCATCGACGAACCACAACTCGTTGCGGCGCAGGGTGGCGATGTGGCCGGTGGCCCAGTTGACGAGGAAGACGTTGCCCCACCCGTAGCGGCCGTAGCTCAGCCCCACGAGGGCCGTCACCACCGTGGGCACTCCGACGCCGATGAGCAGGCGGGTGCCGGCGCGCCATCGACCCACGGCGGCCGGCGCCGCCAAGCCGAACAAGGCCGCGCTGTATCCCGCCACGGCCATGAGGAGGTGCGCGCCGCCCAGGATCCTGAACAGCTCCGCGTGCGAGCCGCAGATGATGACGGCCGCCAGCGCGCGCAGCACCACGGGGGCCTCGAGCCGGCGCCACCGTAGCCACGAGCGAGGCGCGGCGGTCGCGGCGGGCTGCTCCTCCGCGGCGTCGATCAGGTCGACGAGGGGGCGGTGGTGCCAGTCGGCGGGGAGGTTGCCCAGGATGGCCGAGAGGCGCACCGAGGCCTGCACGTGGGTGAGGGAGTCACCGCCCTGCGCGACGAAGGTGAGGGCGAGGTCGACGTCGTCGCGGCCGAGCACATCCCCCAGGACCGCCGCGACCTTCACCGCCACCCCGGGGGCGTCCATCCGCTGCCTGGTGTCTGCGCACTCCTCGGGGTCCGTGGCGCGCACCAGCGCGTCGCACCCCGGGCGGTCCACCTTGCCGTTACCGAGCCGCGCGAGCGGGAACACCCCCACGCGGACGTGCCCGACGCCGAGTCCGGCGGCGCGGGCCGCGAGACGCCGCGCGCTGGAGCCCGTCTCCGCCCCCGGCTCGCCGTCGACCGGCTCGACGGCGACCCGCAGGCCCGTGTCGTCGCCCGTCACGCACACCAGGAACCCGTCGCGCTCCAGCGCCGCCTCGACCCGCGCCAGGTCGATCCGCAGGCCCAGCACCTTGACGAACCCGGAGCGCCGGCCGACGATCCGCAGCACCCCGTCGTCGAGGACGCCCAGGTCACCGGTGCGCAGCTCGGTGACCATCCGGCCGAGGGCCAGGTCGTCGGGGTGTTCCGCGTAGCCGAGCATGACGCCGGGGCCGCGCACCACGATCTCGCCGCTGTCCCCATCGGACTCCCGGACGGTGCGGTCCAGGTGGAGTCTGGTGCCGGGCACGGCGCGCCCGACCGTCTCCGGCGACACCAGCGCCATCGCCGGGTCCTGCACGGTGATGCGCGCCGTCGCCTCGCTCTGTCCGTACATCACGGCAAGCCCCCAGCCGTGCCGCGACCCGAGCTCCGCCGTGCGCCGCACGCGCTCGGGCGCCATCCGGCCACCGGCCTGGGTGACGAGCCGCAGCGCAGGGTGCGGACGCTCGAGGATGCCGGTGGTCTCCATCAGCTCGACCATGTGGGGCACGACGGCCAGCGTCGTGACCCCGTCGTCGACTGCCTCCCAGAAGCGGTCGTCGAGCACCGACGCGTCCGTGAGTGCCACCGAGGCTCCGACGGCGAGATGGCTGTGCAGCACGGAGAGGCCGAAGCAGTAGTGCAGCGGGAGGCTGGTGACGCCGCGATCCGACGCGGTGAGCCCCAGCGCAGCGGCGATGGCGTGGGCGTTGCTGACCAGGTTGGCGTGCGAGAGGCGCACGAGCTTGGGCGAGCCGGTGCTCCCCGAGGTACTCATCAGGAGGGCGAGGTCCGGATGGAGGAGGTGCCGAGGGGTGGGCTCGTCGTGGAGCGCCGTGACCGCGCCCGCCTCCACGGCCAGGTCCGCCGGCCAGGCCCGGCGCACGTGCTCGCCCGCCCGCCCCTCGGGGACGAGGAGCGCGACGTGACCGGCCTGCAGGAGGGCGAGGTAGGCCACCACGTCGTCGAGTGTGGGCCTGAGCCGCACGTGCGCGAGCCTGCGATCGCCGACGGGGAGGGTCGCGGCGAGCGCGTCGACGCGGTGGCGCAGTGTCCCGTGGTCCATCACCTCGCCGTCCGGTGCCACGAGGGCGGGTCGCGACGGGGCGGTCCGGCCGGCGGCCCGGAGCAGGCTCAGCGACCGGGTCGTCGGCGGCGTCAGCAGATCGTGCACTGGCTTAGGGTAGCCTTATGGGGGTATTTCGACAAAGCTGGAGTTGCCAATATCCAAGTCAGTGGTGAACCTGTGGTGGGCGGACCTCCGCTCGGCTGACATGCGCCTGGCCGAGACCCTCCCCGTCGCGGAGCGTGCCCGGCTGGACGTCGTGGCGGCGGATGCGGACCGGGCCCGCCGCCTGGTCGGCCAGCTGCTCCTGCAGCGGGCCCTGCGCTACGCGCGCGGACTGCCGGACGATGCCGCCGTCGAGATCGACCGGACCTGCCAGAGTTGCGGGGAGCAGCACGGCCGTCCTGTCGCGGCCGACGGCCACGGCCCGCACCTCTCGGTGAGCCATTCGGGGCTCCTGGTCGCGGTGGCCAGTTGTCTTCACGCACCTGTGGGCGTCGACGTGCAGCGGATCGGTCAGGCCACGGATCCGGAGGCCTGGGTGACCCAGGAGGCGCGCACCAAGGCAGGGCTCGGCGCACAGGGCGGCAGCGTGGTTGCCCTCGCGACCCCGCTGCCCGGCTACGCAGCAGCCCTCGCCGTCGCCTGGCCCGGTCCCGTGAGGGTGGTCGGGCGGGACTGACCAGCCCAGCCGGTCCATCTGTCCTCTCCTCACCATATCTTCGCGCCCAGACGGCGGCGTCGCCGCAGCGATGGTTGAACCGAGTGCCTCGCGGGCTTCGTCCGGACCGCGAAAGACGAGTTTTCCACAGAGGACACAATTGTTATCGAACTGCAACTAAATGTTGTCCTCCTCGCCTTGACAGCACCAGAGGTGCCGCAGCAGTATTTTGTACGGGAGAAAGACAAAGTTGTCGGGCATGAGACTCGGGACCCTCGAGCTGCCCATTCGCATCTCACGCTTCACAGACACACAGTGCTTGGGCGCAGCCCAGGTATCCCTTGACGTTCTCAGGAGGAACGAATGAAGATGAACACCCTCATGACCGCAGCCGCGGGCATCGTCCTGACCTTCGCCCTCACCGCATGCGGTGGCGGCGGCGCCGGCACCACCACCGCCCCTGCCACCTCCGGTGGCGCCTCAGCGACCACCAGCGCACCCGCGGGCGAAGCCGCCGGCTCCGTCGGCGTGTCGATGCCCACCCAGACCACCGAGCGTTGGATCGCCGACGGCGAGGCCGTCAAGTCCCAGCTCGAAGAGGCCGGCTTCGAGGTGGACCTCCAGTTCGCCAACGACGACATCCCCACCCAGAGCCAGCAGATCGACCAGATGATCACCCAGGGCGTCAAGGTCCTGATCATCGCCGCCATCGACGGCACCGCCCTCGCCCCCCAGCTGCAGACCGCCGCCGACCAGGGCATCAAGATCATCTCCTACGACCGCCTGATCCGCGACAGCGGCAACGTGGACTTCTACGTCTCGTTCGACAACTTCAAGGTCGGCGTCGCGCAGGGCCAATCCCTCATCGACGGCCTCAAGGCCCGCGGCGAAGGCCCGTTCAACATCGAACTGTTCGCCGGCTCGCTCGACGACAACAACGCCCACTTCTTCTTCAACGGCGCCATGAGCGTCATCCAGCCCGAGATCGACAACGGCACCATGACCGTCGTCTCCGGCCAGACGAAGATCGAACAGGCCGCCACGCTCGGCTGGCAGCAGGAGACCGCGCAGAAGCGCATGGAAGACCTCCTCACCGCCAACTACCAGGGCGACACCAAGATCGACGGCGTGCTGTCGGCCTACGACGGCCTGTCCCGCGGCATCATCACCGCCCTGCAGAACAACGGCTACTCCGGCACCGTCGCTGACGGCTTCCCGATCGTGACCGGCCAGGACGCCGAGATCGCCTCCGTCAAGCTCATCCAGGACGGCGTGCAGTACTCGACGATCTTCAAGGACACCCGTCTGCTGGCCGAGCAGGCCGTCACGGCCGCCCAGTCGCTGCTGGCCGGCGACGAGCCCGAGGCGAACAACACCAAGGATTACGACAACGGCGTGAAGGTCGTCCCGTCCTACCTCCTCGATGTGG
>NZ_JBUZNP010000007.1:0-11916 GCF_055326215.1 Tessaracoccus pujii
CTGTCAAGGGCCACTGGTTTCTGCCCGGAGGCGGACATGAAACCTGCCCGGTAGCGGTCACGAGAAGTGCCCGGTGGTGGCCATGGGATCTGCCCCAGGGGGTTGTTGGCCATCCACCTCGGTCGAGGGCGTGGTTAGTGCAAGGGGGTCACCCCCCGGCCGGCGAGTGCTTGGGTGAGGCGGACGCTGTCGCCGCTGGTTTGGCAGACGTGGGCGTGGTGGAGGAGCCGGTCGACGGTGGCGGTGGCCAGCGTTTTGGGCATGAGTTCGTCGAAGCCGGCGGGGTGGAGGTTGGAGCTGATCGCGACGGAGCGTTTCTCGTAGGCGGCGTCGACCAAGCGGTAGAGGCCCTCGGCGGCGTCGTGGGACACGGGCAGCAGGCCGATGTCATCGACGACGACGACGTCGGCGCGCAGGATCCGGGCGATGGCTTTCGACACGGTGTCGTCGGCGCGGTGCCGGCGCAGCAGGAGGCCGAGGTCTTCGAGGGTGAACCAGGCGACGCGTAGTCCTTGTTCGACGGCGTGTTGGCCGAGTGCTTCGAGGAAGAACGTCTTCCCGGTGCCGGAGGGGCCGCAGACGACGAGGTTCTCCCGCCGACCGACCCATTCCAGGGTCCGGAGTGCTTGTTGGGTGGGGGCCGGGATCGATGAGGCGGTCGGCTGCCAGGCGTCGAAGGTTTTCCCGGTGGGGAACCCGGCGGCGGTGCGGCGGGTGGCGAGCGCGGAGCGTTCCCTTCCGGTGACCTCTTCGATGAGGAGGGCCTTGATGATTTCGGCGGGGTCCCAGCGTTGCGCTCGGGCGGTGGCGAGGATGTCAGGTGCCTGGGCCCGCATGTAGGGCAACCGCATCCGGCGCAGCAGGCCTTCCAGATCGGCCGGTAGCGGCGGGGCGACCGGGACTCCCGCGACGGGGACGGCGACCTTCGGTGCGGTCATGAGGCGATCTCCTGGGCGGGGTTGGTGCCGTAGGTGGCCCAGCCGCGGGTGCCTTGGGTCAGGGACTGGTCCTCGCTGGCCTGCAGCTGTTGGGGGTGGGGTCGGCTGCGGTGGTGGTCGAGGATGGAGGCGAGGTCGGCCTCGGCGAAGCGGCCGTGGACGGCGGCATGCCCCAAGGCCCAGTCGACGTCGGCGGGGTTGAACAGGCGTGCCAGCTGGACCGCGGCGGCCATCTTGACCCGCATCTTCCCGGTGCCCGCGTGAGCGGCCTCGACCAGCCAGATCCGCGCCCCTTCACCGAGGGCGAGGAACTCGGTGTCAGCGACCGTCTTCGCCCTGGGTGACCGCTCCAGGGCCCCGGCCGGGGCGGGCGGGAAATGCAGCCCCTCAAGCATCGGCGTGCCTGGGGTGGCGCGTCGGTGGCGGGCGACCTCGACCGGGCCCGCGTCGTCGAGGTGGCAGATCACGATCTGCTCATCCGCGCCGCGGCCGTGGACGCGGACCCAGACCGTCTCGCCGCAGAGCCGGTGAGGGACGGAGTACTGGCCGTGTTCGAAGTTCACCATCGGCGTGTTGTCCGGCACCACCCTCGTGGTCCCGAACGCGACCGTGAACGGCGCCGCGGCGACAGGATGCAACCGTGGGCGTTCCTCGGCCAGCATCTCGGCCGGGGCCCGGCGGGTGACCCGATGCGGGCGGGCGTTGACCAAGTCGCAGAACGCCTCGCAGGCGGCTTCGAGGTCGGCGAACGTGTCGTAGGCGTCGCGCAGGTTGGCGTCGGTGGGCACCAGGTCGGCCTTCGCGAGCTTCACCGATGATTCGGTGCCGCCCTTGCTCGCCGGGTCCGCCGGAACACATGTGTGAACCGTCACCGCATAATGCGAGGCGAAGGCGACCAGCTGCTGGTTCCGGACCGGGATCCCGGCGATGTGCTCACTGGTGACGGTCTTCTCGTTGTCGGTCAACACATACGTCGGGACGCCCCCGATCCGGCGGAACGTGACATCCAAGGCGGCGAACACCGAGGGCAGGGTCTTGTCCCGCAGCGGCAGCACCACCCGGAATCTCGACCACGCGACCCAGGCGACGAACAGGACCGTCTTGACCCCGTCGATCAACGGCCCGTCGCCGTAGTCGTACTGCAACCACATCCCGGGCTCGGTCACCCACGGCCGATGAACCCGGCGGTTCCCGACCCGGAACGCGGTCTTCGCGGCCGCGACCGCTCGGCGGGTGGTGCGCTCCGAGCCGGTGTAGCCCAGCCACTCCAGCTTCTGGTGGACCCTGTCGGCGCGGACCTTCCCCTTCGACCGCTCGACCCACTCCTCGACCTTCTCCAGGTAGTCGTCGATCAACTGCGGCCGGCGGGCCGTCCCCGACGGCGGGCCACCCAGCTTGTCGCGGGCCTCCACATAGCGTTTCACCGTGTGATGGGAACACCCCACCAACTCGGCGGTGTCACGCAACGACCCGGTCAGATCGTAAGCATCCAAGATTTCCATGATTTCCTCGGCAGACTTCAAGATGTCCCTTCCCGGGTGACGAACAGTGCTTCAGCACCACTCATCGCACTCGAGGAAGGGACGCCGACCGCGGACGCGGCAGGCAACGGATGTCGTGTCGGGCAGATCCCATGGCCACCACCGGGCAGATTTCATGACCGCCAGCGGGCAACTACATGACCGTCACTGGGCATTTTTCCGTGTCCGCCGACACAGGTCCGACCCATCGCGCCTTTGGAGCGGGATTGCGGCCGAACGCGAGGGTTGGGCAATAGCCTGCTGGCATGGCAGCGGCGCGGACGAGGAAGCAGCGGTCCGCCCGTCGTCGGCAGCGGCGGTTGGGCAGCCAGATCCAGGACCTGACCGCGGCGCAGTGGGGTGCGATCTGTGCAGCCTGGGGAGGGTGCGCCTACTGCGGCGCCGTCGACGTGCCGCTGCAGAAGGACTGCGTGCTGCCGATCTCCCGCGGCGGCCGCTACACCCTCGACAACGTCGTGCCCGCCTGCCGCAGCTGCAACACCAGCAAGTGCAACAGCGAGGTGACGGGGTGGCTGCGGCGGAAGCGTCTCGACGAGGAGTCGTTCCTGATCCGCCAGTGGGAGATCGCCGCAGTACTCACTGACGCGTTGACTGAGATACCGCCGATGGCCTCGAGACGCGGTCTTGTACGTTCCGGAGGCTTCGAGGCTTCCGCCGTGACGGGCCAGCCGCCAGTGCTCACGGGCAATGATGTCGCGCTGACGGATGTCGCGGCCGCCGGCTGAATTATGCTCGCGTAGCGTGCGAGGCATGCCGATCTGGACCATCGGTCACTGGACCAGCCCTGTAACGGAGTTCCTCCAGCCCTTGCGTGAGCAGGGCATCGGGCTGCTTGTCGACGTTCGGGCTCATCCTGGGTCGCGCCGCACCCCCCAGTTCGGGAGCGACGCCATGGCGCAGTGGCTCCCCGACGCCGGGATCGCCTACCTGCACGTCGCCGAGCTGGGTGGGCGACGCCGCCAGCAAGCGGGCGACCCGACGCTCAACAGCGGCTGGAGGAACGCGAGCTTCAGGAACTACGCCGACTACACGATGACCCAGGAGTACGAGGATGGACTCACCAGACTGACGGGGCTCGCCAGCCGCACTAGGACCGTGGTGATGTGCGGCGAACCCATGCCCTGGCGATGCCACAGGCTCCTGATCTCCAACACACTGACCGCACGCGGCTGGTCCGTTTGGCACCTGATGGGTGAGCCGGCCCCACGCCCACACAGGCTGGGCCAGTGGGGCGCGGCGCCGGTGGTGGATCGCTTGGAGCGGGTGATCTATCCGGGTGACCCGCCCAGCGTGGATTGAAGCGGGGACGCGCCGGCCGAACTGCGGCTCGCCAGCACTCCAGCGCAGGCGTCGCATATTTCGGCTGGCGGCCTCCAGGCGCCTGCGCTCTAGGGCTGGCGTCGGGACCTGAGCCAGGCGTTGAGACGAAAGCGGCGTCGCGCCTGACGGGACGCGCGCCTGGTAGATGAGGCTACTCTTCGGTCTAGAAGTCGGAAGGGGTAGTCATGACGGTGGGCGCGCCGCGGCAGGTGGTCGACACGGTGCCTTCGCTGGTGGACGTCGCCCAGGACTACATCCGCACGCGCATCGCCAGCGGCGACTTCCCTCCAGGGCACCGGCTCAAGGAGCGCGACCTCTCCGACGACACGGGCATCTCGCGCATCCCCATCCGTGAGGCCATCCGATCCCTCGCCTCCGAGGGGTTCGTCACGCTCGTACCGCGGCGGGGCGCGGTGGTCACAGAGCTGCAGCCGGATCTGCTCGACGAGATCTTCGAGGTCCGCGAGGCCCTGGAGGTGCAGGAGTGCGTGTTGGCGGCGAGGCGGGCGTCGCGGGAGGAGGTCGACCGGATGCGCGAGAGCGTGGAGGCCGCGGAGAGCGGGGCCCGTGCCGGCGATGCCGAGGCCGTAAACGCCGCCAACGCCCGCTTCCACGAGATCCTCGTCGAGGCCTCCCATAACGACACCCTCGCCGGAGTGCTCAGGCCGCTGAAGAACCGGCTCAACTGGATCCTGCGGCAGAACGACGACGTCAACCTCGTCTGCCGGGAGCACCGCGACATCATGGATGCCATCGCCTCGGGCGACGTGGAGCGGGCACGCGCCGTCGCCACCAGCCACGTCACCACAAGCAAGCAACTGGCGTTGTCAGTGCTATTCCAGGACCGCCAGGCCGTCTCAGGCGCTTAAGGGGTCACGACGGTGCCGGCCCGGCCGGCTACCGCGTCGGTGATGCTCTCCAAACGCGTGATGATGCCGCGACCCCCGGTGGCCTCGACGAAGGAGCACACCGCGTCGACCTTGGGGCCCATCGATCCGGCGGGGAACTGGCCGTCTGCCTGGTGCCTGCGCATCGTCGCCACGTCGATCTCGCCGATGGCGCGGGCGTGGTCGGTGCCCCAGTCGAGCCATGCGTTGTCGACGTTGGTGGCGAGCACCAGCGTGTCGGCCGAGATCTGATCGGCGAGCAGGACCGAGTTGAGGTCCTTGTCGATGACGGCCTCCACCCCGGCGAAGTGGCCGGGCGACTTCTCGACGACGGGGATGCCGCCACCGCCGCCGCCCACGACGAGGAATCCTCCGTCGAGCAACGCGGAGATCGCCGGCGCCTCGATGATCCGCAGCGGGCGGGGGCTGGGCACGACGCGCCGCCAGCCGGCGTCGCCGTGGTCCACCCACGTCTGGCCGAGCTTGATCAGCCGCTCGGCGGTCTCGACGTCCGCGTGCCGGCCGATGGGCTTGGTGGGGTTGCTGAACGCGGGATCCGCGGGGTCAACCACGGTCCGCGACACGACCACTGTGGGCGAGATGTCCAGCCCCTGCTCCTGGAGCGCCCCGTTCAGGGCGTTGAGCAGGATGAAGCCGATCGACCCCTGCGTGTTGGCCACGCACCAGTCAAGCGGGACAGGGGAGAGGAAGTAGGCCGCGATGTCGTTCTTTGCGAGGATGTTGCCGACCTGGGGGCCGTTGCCGTGCGACAGCAGCAGCTGGTGCCCCTGGGCGACGAGCTGGGCGACCTGGCCGGCCGCGGCCTCGACGGCGGCGATCTGGTGGTCGACTCTGACCGATTCATTGACCCCGGTGAGGGCGTTACCGCCGAGGGCTAGTACGATGCGCATGTAGTTGGTATACCATATACATACCAGCCCGCAGAAGTGCTCGACCCAATGAAGAGAGACACATGAGGACTCCTCCGCAGCGATCCGACGAGTGGCCCACCCTCGCCGCCACCGCGACCCTCGAGCAGATCGACGCCGCCCTCGCCTCCGGAGCCGACGTCGACGCCACCGATACCGTCGGCCGCACGGCGATCCTCATCGCGGCGAAGGCAGGCCGCCTCGACGCCGTCCGCCACCTCGTCGCAGCCGGTGCCGACATCGACCGCCAAGACCAGATCTGCCTCAACCCCTTCCTCTGGGGCTGCATCTCCGGTAACCCGGAGCTCGTCCGGCTCACGGTCGAGGCGGGCACCGACCTCGAGCGCACCACCCGCTTCTACGGCAAGGGCATCCACCCGGCTGCGGAGAAGGGGCACCTCGAGGTGGTCCGGTACCTCACCGAGGAGACCGACATCAACCTCAACCACACCAACCTGTGCGGCTGGACGGCCCTCCTCGAGGCCATCCTCCTGCGCGACGGCGGCCCCGTGCAGCAGCAGATCGTCCAGCTCCTAGTGGACAACGGCGCCGACCCGACGATGGTCGACGAGCTCGGCGTCCCACCGCTCGCCCACGCCGAACGCCTCGGGTTCACCGAGATCGCCGAGATCCTCCGCGCGGCGCTCGCCTGACCGCCGGGACGAAAGGCCGGGGACAGACGCAATGACGCGCACAGGTATCGCCACCACCGTGGACAGGGGGGTGTTCCCGTCCGTGACCGGAGCGGTGAGCATCCACTCCGTGTTCGCGAAGGCGGCGAACCTCGCGACGTCCGCGGGTCTGGTCACGCTCGTCGCGGCCTCCAAGCCCGCCGGCCCCAGCACCGTCGTCACCGACCTCCGCACCTTCGAGGGCCTGGAGCTCCGGCCCGGGCAGCAGGGCGAGCTGACGGCCACCCGCCTGCTGCTCGGCGGCCTCGACCTCGACCTCACCCGCGCCACCCCCTGGCACCCCACCCGGCTCGACGGGCCGATTCGCCGCGACTCCGTCGACGAGCTGGCCGCCCGCCTCGTCGGCGTCCGCCTCGGCGACGGCCCGACGCCCGGCGCCGAGACCCTGTTCCTGGCGGCCGTCGCGGCCGAGCTCGACGCCCGCACCCGCGACTTCACCGACGCCGTCACCCGGGGCCATCTCGACGACGCCCGCCGCGCCGCCGCCCGCCTCCTCGGCCTCGGGCAAGGACTCACGCCCTCGGGCGACGACTGGCTCACCGGCTTCGTCCTCGCCGCCCACCACGCGCCCGACCACCTCGGCACGGCCACCGCCGCCGTGGACGACGCTGCCCGCCCCGGCGCCACCGTCGACGTGTCGCTCAGCATCCTCCGCAACGCACTGCAGGGGCGGGCCATCGATCCCCTGCACCGCCTCCTGGCGGCCCTCACCCGCCCACCGGGGCCCGGCCTCGACGAGGCGCTCGCCGCCCTCGCCGACGTGGGCCACTCGTCGGGCACCGACATGGCACTCGGGCTGCTGGCAGCCGCCCACCTCACCACCACCCCACAAGGAGCGCAATGACCACCCGCACCCTGATCAAGAGAGGCACCTACGTCGATTCGGTGTCGCTCATGTCGCTGTCCACCAAGGCCAACGCCCTGCCCGGCGTGACCAACGCCGTCGCCGCCATGGCCACCGCGATGAACAAGGAGATCCTCAGCAACCAGGGCCTCCTCACCGACGAGATGGCGGCGCTCACCCCCGGAGACCTCATCCTCATCGCCGTCGCGGACACCGACGAGAACGCCGACGCCGCCATGGAGGGGATCCAGGACCTCCTCGTCCGCAAGCCGCAGGACGACGACGGCGACGTCACGTTCCGCACCGTCGCCTCCGCAGCCTCCGGGCGGCCCGACGCCAATGTCGCGGTGATCTCGGTCAACGGCGCCTTCGCCGCCCGCGAGGCTCATCAGGCCCTCGACGCCGGCCTTCACGTCATGCTGTTCTCCGACAACGTCTCCATCGACGACGAGATCGAGCTGAAGAAGAAGGCCCACGACAAGGGCCTTCTCATGATGGGGCCAGACTGCGGCACCGCGATCATCAACGGCGTCTCGCTCTGCTTCGCCAACAACGTGCGCCGCGGCCGGATCGGCATCGTCGGCGCGTCGGGCACCGGCAGCCAGGAGATGAGCGTCCGGATCCACGACTTCACCGGCGGCATCTCCCACCTGCTCGGCACGGGCGGCCGCGACCTCTCGGCCGAGGTGGGCGGCATCATGATGCTCGACGGCATCGACGCCCTCGAGGCGGACCCCGGCACCGACGTCATCGTCGTGGTCTCCAAGCCCCCGGCAGCCGAGGTGGCCGAGAAGGTCCTCGACCGCCTCGCGCACAGCACCAAGCCCGTCGTCGTCTGCTTCCTCGGCGCCTCCGAGGCCCTCATCGCCTCGGCGAGGGCCAAGGGGATCGAGCTGTTCAACCGCACCAAGCCCGCGGCGCTCGCCGCCGTGCTCGCCACCGGCGTGAAGGAGGAGGACCTCGACCTCCACTCCCTCAACTGGCCGCTCATCGAGGAGGTGCGCGCCAAGCTCACCCCCGAGCAGAAGTACATCCGCGCCCTCTACTGCGGCGGCACCATCTGCGACGAGGCCATGTTCCTCGCCATGGAGAAGTACGAGGACGTGTACGCCAACATCCGCAAGGAAGCCGACTTCAAGCTGTCGGGCACCGACCCGTCGAAGGCGCACACGTTCCTCGACTTCGGCGAGGACGAGTTCACCAACGGCAAGCCGCACCCGATGATCGACCCCTCCAACCGCATCGCGCGGTTCAAGGAGGAGGCGGCCGACCCGGAGGTGGGCGTCATCGTCATGGACGTTGTGCTGGGCTACGGCGCCAACCCCGACCCGGCCGGCGTCATGGTGCCGGCCATCAAGGAGGCCAAGGCCAAGGCCGCCGCCGAGGGTCGCCACCTGGAGATTCTGGCCTACGTGCTCGGCACCGAAACCGATCCGCAGAACCTGGAGGAGCAGGTCGCCAAGCTCGTCGACGCCGGGTGCACCTGGGCGTCGTCGTCGACCAACACCGGCCTCCTCGCCCGCGAATTCGTCTGGAAGGACAACAACTGATGAGCAGCATCGCCGGACTCCTCGGCAAGCCCCTGAACGTCGTCAACGTCGGCGCCTCGATGTTCGCCGACGACATCAGGACGCAGGGCGCGCACGTGACCCACCTCGACTGGACGCCTCCGGGTGGCGGCCGCCCCGACGTCATGGAGGCGTTGAACGTCCTCTCCCGCAGCGACATCGCCGAGCGGATCAACGCGGCCAACAAGATCGCGCTGGAGCGGATCGTCACCTCACAGCCCATCCTCGTGGGCTTCGGCCAGGCCCTCGACGTCGTGCCGGGCATGACCAAGACCACCATCCTGCACGCCGGCCCGCCCATCGAGTTCGACCGGATGGCCGGCGCCATGAAGGGCGCCGTCACCGGCGCGCTGGTGTTCGAGGGCCTGGCGAAGGACCTCGACGAGGCGTACGAGCTCGCCGGCTCCGGCGAGATCACCTACTCGCCGTGCCACGAGCACAACGCCGTCGGCTCCATGGCGGGCGTCACCTCGGCGTCGATGTTCATGCACATCGTCGAGAATCGCCCGCACGGCAACTACGCCTACACCAACCTGTCCGAGCAGCTCGCCAAGATCCTACGGATGGGCGCCAACGACCAGTCGGTCATCGACCGGCTCAACTGGATGCGCGACGTCTTCGGTCCCATTCTCCGCGACGCCATGGTCTCGGCCAAGGAGATCGACCTGCGGATGATGCTCGCCCAGGCGCTCCACATGGGCGACGAGGCGCACAACCGCAACAACGCCGGCACCACCCTGCTCATCCAGGCGCTCGCCCCGCACATCCTCGAGTCCGGGTTCTCGACCAAGGACAAGCAGGACGTCTTCAATTTCGTCGCATCGTCGGACTACTTCTCCGGCCCGACGTGGATGGCCGCCTCCAAGGCAGCCATGGATTCCGCACAGAACATCAAGGACTCCACCATCGTCACGACGATGGCCCGCAACGGCGTCGAGTTCGGCATCCGCGTAGCCGGCACCGGCGAGGGTACCTGGTTCACCGGACCCGCGCAGATCGTCGAGGGTCCCCTGTTCGCGGGGTTCACCGTCGACGACCGCGGCCTCGACATCGGCGACTCGGCCATCACCGAGACCTACGGCATCGGCGGCTTCGCCATGGCCTGCGCCCCGGCGATCGTCCCCCTCGTGGGCGGCACCGTCTCCGAGGCCATCGAGTACTCCCGGACCATGTCCGAGATCACCGAGGGCTTCAACGCAGCCCTCACCATCCCCATCCTCGGCTTCCGTGGAACCGCCACGGGCATCGACGTCCGCAAGGTCGAGGAGACCGGCATCCTGCCGATCATCAACACCGCCATCGCCCACAAGGAGGCCGGCATCGGCATGATCGGCGCTGGGCTCACCCATCCGCCGGCCGAAGCCTTCCACCAGGCAACGCTGGCCCTAGCCGAAAGGTTCTCGCAGTGACCACCACCACCGCATCCCCCCGCGCTGCGGGCCGGATGGCCCTCCCGCTCTGGCAGAAGGGCGACCTCGCCGCCTTCTTCGCCCTCTTCACCAACAACCTCACCAACCTGCTGACGGTCATCGCCCTCCTCACGTTCGTGGTGGGGCTGCCGCATGAGATCGTGTTCGGGCGCATCGTCCCGGCGTTCGGTCTCGGGGTGTTCGTGGCATCGTGCTCCTACGTGTTCTTCGCCAACAGGCTGGCCCGCAAGCTGGGGCGCACCGACATCACGGCCCTGCCGTCGGGCCCAGCCGCGCCGGCGATCTTCACGATCACCTTCCTGGTTCTCCTGCCGGTGTACACCACAACCAACGACGCGAACCTGGCCATCGGTATCGCGCTGGTGTGGGGCTTCATCGAGAACATGATCCTGTTCGCGGGCGCATTCCTCGGCGACTCGCTTCGCCGCGCCGTCCCCCGAACCGTGCTGTTGGCCTGCCTCGGCGGTCTTGGCCTGCTGCTCCTGGCCATGAACCCGATGCTGCAGTCCTTCGCCACCCCGGTCGTCGCGTTCGTGGTGCTGGCGTTGATCTTCATGAACTGGTTCGGCAAGTCGCCGATCTTCAAGAACATCCCCACCGGCCTGATCCTCCTCGTCGTCGGCACCGCCCTGGGCTGGGCCTTCGGGCTCATGTCGCCGGAGGCGATCCGTGAGGCCCTGGCCGGCGCCGGCTTCACGCCGCCGCAGGTCCACGTCAACGAGATCTGGGAGTACTTCGCGGTGGCCCTGCCGTACGTCGCCTCGGCGGTGCCCCTGGCTTTGGCCAACTTCGTCTTCGACATCGAGAACATCGAGTCCGCCCATACCGAGGGCGATCCCTACCCGACCCGCCCGGTGATCCTGGCCGACGCAGGCTCCGGCCTTGTCGGGAACATCTTCGGCAGCCCGTTCCCCGTCACGGTCTACGTGGGCCACTCGGCTTACAAAACCATGGGCGCGGGCGTGGGCTACACGCTGCTGAACGGTGTGGCGATGCTGCTGGTGGGACTCTTCAGCCTCGGCAGCCTCCTGCTGTCGATCATTCCCCTCGCGGCCATTGCGCCGATCCTCATCTTCATCGGTGTCGTGACCGCCAACCAGGCGGTGCGGGAGACGCCGCGCATCGAGATTCCGGTGATCTTCATCGCCCTGTTCCCCTGGATCGCCAACTGGGGCCTCGCCCTGGCGGGCAACGTGATGCGGGCGCTGAAGACCAACGCCGGAGAGGTCGGATTCCCGGCGCTCGAAGCGACCGGGACGAACTACACGGGTCTCTACGCGCTGGGCAACGGTGCACCTCTGACCTCACTGATCTGGGGCTGTATCGCGATCTTCGCCATCCGGAACCGCCCCGTCTCGGCGGCCGTCAGCGCGGCGGTGGGTGGCGCACTGGCCTTCTTCGGGATCATCCACGAGGCCAGGCCGGTCCTCGGTGGGGAGCGGCCCACCAACTTCCTCATCGCCTACGCGATGGTGGCGGCGCTGTTCGTCCTCAAGTGGGCGCTCGACAAGCGTGACCCCGGGATCGCCGACGTCCAGCCCCACGACAACGCCCCTGCCCATGCCGTGAGCGTCGCGCCAGCCGCCGTCGCCACCGCAGACGCGACCAGCGACCCGCTGGTGGACGGTACCGAACGCGCTCCGGTCGCTGACGCCGATCCCGAGGTGGGACGCGCTCGCGTGTGATCCAGGTCTGAAAGCACGAATGGTTGTCTCGTCGCGTGGCACCTCGCCCTCCCCCCCATGAGTGGTCACACAAACCCTCTGT